>JADZAX010000089.1 GCA_020852405.1 Verrucomicrobiales bacterium | reverse complement strand
CCCAGATCGATGTGGTGGACCCGTCCAACCTTCCCCTGACCGAAGTCGGCCACTTTAACGACCGCACAACCATCGCTCCCCTTGTCAACAAACACGTTCCCGGGATGCAGATTGCCGTGAGGAATGTCATGCTTGTGGAGATGCCCCATCGCCTCGACCATCTGGTGCAACAGCACCCAGGCTTCGCGCTCTTTGATGCCCTGCATTTCCTCCAGCGTGGAGGAAACCCGGGGCATCGCGGTGAAATAGGGCGTCCGATCAAACGAACCCGCCCAGACAGGCAGGACATGCGGATGCGCGGGAGCTTTAAAGTAACGCCTCAGGACCGCGCCGGAGAAGGCCCGGTCCACCGCCATGGAGTTGAACTTCTTCACCACGCAGGGAGTCCCGTCCGGGCCTACCGCCGCCGCCACATTCCCGGCGCTGCCAGAGCCCAGCTCTTCGGTCAATTCAAAGTCCGTCAATTCCAGCCCGTTTCCTACCTTCATACCCTTCGTGCAATGGGAGACTATCAAATTCAGCGCAAAGTCACTCTCATAAACTGCAAATCGAGAGTGATAATTTTCGCATAATTCGCGGAAGATTACAATAATTTTTAATGATTAGTATCATTTTTCTGGAATTTAAACCTTCGGTTCCGCTTTTGTGCCAGTGTCGTCCTCGCAAACTCGGTTTATGATACCTTTTCCCCGGGACATGCTGCGAACTCCCCTTCTTCCCCACCTCTCTGCGATGGCCCTTCTGTTGGTCACGCCCTGCGCTTTGGCTGAGCCGGAGGCTCCGGCGTGGCAGGCCACCGCACTTTCGACCGGCCTCGCGCCGTCAACGGATGTCCCCGCCGATGCACCGCTCTTTGTGAGTCTACCGCCCTCGAAGACGGGACTGGACTTCCGCGTTCCCATCGACAACACCCATCCCGACCGTCGCCTCTACTATTCCGCGATGGCCTGCGGAGCCACCGCCAGCGGGGATCTGGATGGTGACGGATTGCCGGAGTTGTTTTTTGCCCTCGGCCCGGTGCCCAACCGGCTCTGCCACCAGACCGAGCCCTGGCACTTCACCGACATCGCCGTTGCGACCGGACTCGCCTTGCCGGGCGTCTGGTGCACCGCCGTCGCGCTGGCGGATGTCGACGGGGACGGGGATCTGGACATTTACCTCTGCTGCCACGACTCGCCGAACCGGCTCTATATCAATTCCTCACCCCCGGGACATTTCCATTTCGAAGAAGAAGCCGGAGCGCGAGGGCTCGATCTTACCGACGGGAGCCTGATCCCGGCCTTCTGCGACTGGGACCAGGATGGGGACCTCGATCTGTTTCTCGGCGTCAACGCGCTCTACCACAAGGGAGGGCGTCCCGCCCAGATTCCCATCTCCAACCAAGGCGGCATTCTCACGGTGCTGCCCCCCTGGGACCGCTTCTACACGGTGACCGTGAATGAACGCAACGAACCCAAGTTCACCGAAACGGGTCGCCCCAACCGACTCTACCGGAACGAAGGCGACGGACGATTCACGGATGTCAGCCGGTCCGCCGGGATCCGGCCCGAGCCGTCCCACACCAACTCAGCCTCCTGGTGGGACTACGACCACGACGGATGGCCGGACCTGTATGTGGCGAATGACTTTCTCGACCGCGACGAACTCTACCGGAACAACCGCGACGGAACGTTCACCGAAGTGGCGGGGGACGCCCTGCAACACACTCCCTGGTTCTCCATGGGCTCGGCGGTGGCCGACTGGAACAACGACGGCATGGCCGATTTATTCGTCGCGGACATGCTGCCAACGACGCATTTCCGCGAGAAGCTCACCATGGGCGACATGGGGGACCAGTTCAACCAAATGCGGGCCCGGGGCCTGCCGGCGCAGAAGATGGCCAATGCGCTCTACCTCAACACCGGAACCGGTCTGGCGTTGGAGGCGGCCTTCCTCCACCAGGTCGCGCGCAGCGACTGGACATGGTCCACCCAGGCGGCGGACTTCGACGGGGACGGTCTGACCGACCTGTTCTGCACCACCGGTCATTCCCGGGATTTCACCAACTCCGATCTGCTGGTCCCGGAATCTTCGGCCAACGATGGCAAGGAAGCCTGGGATCACTTCATCACCCATCCGGAACTGCGGGAACGCAACTGGGCCTTCCGCAACACGGGAAAGCTGGCGTTCGAGAATGTCTCGGCGGCCTGGGGACTCGACCTCGCCGCCATGAGCTACAGCGCCACGGTGGCGGACCTCGACCGCGACGGTGATCAGGATCTGGTGGTGCTCAATCTGGATGACCCACCGGCCTGCTACCGCAACCTGAGCCGGGAACGTGGCACCCACCACACGCTGGTGGACCTGCCCGGAGGTTCCGGAGCCACCGTCCAAGTGCGTCTGGCCTCGGGACGGGAAACGACCTCCACCCTGGCCCCCTGGAACGGCTATCTGCAAAGCAACGAGCCCCTCTTGCATTTCGGACTCGGCGCGGAAACGGAGATCGCCCGGATCAGCGTGACCCTGCCCGGCGGCGCGACGCATGTCTGGGAGCATCTGCCGGCGGACAGCCTGATCCGGTTCCTCCCGGGCGTGACAAAAGGCAGCCAGGAAGGGGAGCGACCCGGCCCGCCACTGAACCCCGATGCCTTCTGGTTCGCAGCGGCACGGGTGCCGTCCCCGCCACTGCTGCAACCGGAGCGGCCTTACCAGGATTTCGCGCGACAACCGCTCCTTCCCCACCAGCATTCCAGGCTCGGTCCCGGACTGGCCCTGGGAGACTGCGACGGCGACGGTCGCCCTGAGCTGGCGCTCGGCGGCCCGGCAGGGGCCCCTCTGCGTCTGGGCAAACCGGACGGAGGCACTTGGACGGAACTCGCCACCAGCGCTTTCCAGCCGGGCTCGGAAAGCGAGGACATGGGAGTGCTGTGGTTCGACGCCGATGGCGATGGCGACCAGGATCTTTTTGTTGTCAGCGGCGGGGTGGAATGCGATCCCGGAGCCCCCACGCTCCAGGACCGGCTCTATCTCAATGCCAGCGAAGGCCGTTTCCTCCCGGCCCCGGAAGGCTCGGTGCCAGCCGGGTTGGACAGTGGGAGCGTCGCCGCTGCCGCCGACTGGGACCGGGATGGTGATCTCGACCTTTTCATCGGAGGTCGCATTGTCCCCGGTCAGTATCCCCTCCCCGCCCGGAGTCATCTGCTGGTCAACGACGGCCGAGGACATTTCCAAGACCTCACGGACGGCAGCACTCCGTCCTTCTCCCATGCCGGCCTCGTCACCAGCGCACTCTGGACCGATGCCGACGGCGATGGCTGGCCGGATTTGTTGCTGGCGCAGGAGTGGGGTCCCCTTAGCCTGCTCCACAACGAAGAGGGACGCCGCTTTACCGACCGGACCCTGGACGCTGGCTTGGCTCCCCATACCGGCTGGTGGAACAGCCTCGCCGGGCGCGATCTCGACGGGGACGGCGACATCGACTACGTCGCGGGCAACACCGGACTCAACACCAAATACAAAACCGCCCCGGGGCATCCGGAGTTGCTGTTCTACGGGGATCTCGACGGCACCGGGCATTCACGGATCGTAGAAGCAAAAATCGGGAGTCCGAATGGCGACGCCAGTGACCGCCTGCTGCCCCGGCGCGGGTTCAGTTGCTCCAGCCAGGCGATGCCGTTTCTCCGGCAAAAAATGGGCACCTTCACCAACTTTGCGAACAGTTCGCTGGAGCAAATTTACACCCCGGAGCGTCTCGCCAAGGCCCGCCGATTTGAGGCCTCGACCCTGGAAAGCGCGATCTTCCTCAACGATGGCGAAGGCCATTTCACGGTGCATCCCCTGCCCCGGCTGGCCCAGATCTCTCCGGTCTTCGGCGTGGTCCTGACCGATTTCAACGCGGACGGCCGCACCGATTGCTTTCTCGCTCAGAATTTTTTCAGCCCCCAGCAGGAAACCGGCGCCATGGACGGGGGCCTCAGCCTCCTCCTGGAGGGCGCGGGGGACGGCACCTTCCAGCCACTCTGGCCGCTCCAGAGCGGTCTGGCGATCCCGGGCGATGCCAAAAGCGCCGCCGTGGCGGACCTCAATGAGGATGGTCGCCCGGACCTCGTGCTGGGGGTCAACCAGGGGCCCCTCCAGACGTTTATCTGCCGGGCCAACGCGCCCGCAATGAAAGACCACAGCCCCATCAGGATCCGTCTCCGGGGAACTCCGGGAAATCCCACCGCCATCGGAGCCCGGGTCACCGTCCACATTGCCGGGATGCCTGACCAAACGGCTGAGATCCACGCCGGCGGAGGCTATCTCAGCCAGGACACCCCGGAGTTGTTTTTCGGATTCGGATCAGCGGACGCCCCGACCTGTGAGGTGGCAGTGCGCTGGCCCGATGGCGCCACGACACGGCACCCCCTGACGCGGGAAGCAGCCGTTGCGGCGACGCTTGGCCGATGACTCACTGATCGCCGATGGCTTTGGCCATGGACTCCAATCGCAGACGATCCAGTTTGTCGAATGGCAGCGAAGCAAAAAGCTCCAGTCTGCGCCGGATTTCAAAAGCGACGTTGCGGAAGGAGGCAAAAATCTCCTCCTCCGTTCCCTCCGCCGCCGCCGGATCCAGTGAGCCCCAGTGGCAGACAATGGGCTGTCCCGGCCAGAGAGGACAAGTCTCGCGCGCATGGTCACAAACGGTCACGACAAAGTCAAAGTCCTGCCCTTGAAACTCGTCCCAGCTTTTGCTGCGGGCGTCGCCGGCATCGATCTGGAACACCTCCTTGAGGACGCGGATCGTCATGGGATGGACCACTCCCTTGGGATCGGAGCCAGCGCTGCAGGAGATCATCCGGTGGGGAGCAACCTGGCGGGCGAGGTATTCTGCGAGAATGCTGCGCGCTGAATTGCCAGTGCAGAGAAAGAGCATGCGGAACGGTTTTTCGGAAGGGATCATTTTGGGGTGGTTTTTCTGGTTTAATCGCAACAGTCTGCCGGGTCAGTGTTGATGCCGGCCAAGCGGGCCAGATCCTGTTGAAAGACCGGATCCTGAAAAGCCAGGTCCTGCAGGCACTTCAAATTTTCCTCCAACAAGGGATTCAGCCCCTCCGCCAGACGGAAGATCGTCCAGTTCGTCCGCCGGGTTGACACCAGTAGACCGTGACGTTTCATGTAGGCGAGTTGCTTGGAAACTTTCGGCTGGGGCTCTTCCAGAGCCACCTGCAGGTGACAACCGCAAAGCGGCCCCTGCCGCAACAGATTCAAAATCCGCAACCGGCCCAGATCACACAGGCACTTGTAGACCGAGACACAATTTTCTGAGAGGGTTTCCATAGACTGCCTTCGAAATATTCTTGCATTAGAATATTCAACAACCAGAATAATGTTACAATTTCCCACCTTTATCCCATGATGTCCCGCGACACCGTCCGCCTTTGTCTGGCCGAAATCTTCGGCACCTTCACCCTCGTGTTCGCCGGGACCGGCGCCATCGTCATCAATGACACCCACGGCGGCGCCATCACGCACGTCGGCATCGCCCTGACCTTCGGCCTCGTTGTCATGGCCATGATTTACACGGTGGGCGACGTCTCCGGCGCGCATCTCAATCCTGCGGTGAGCCTCGGATTCTGGGCTTCCGGCCGTCTCCCGGCCTCCCGGTTGCCCCGGTATCTGATCAGCCAGATCATCGGCGCGCTGAGCGCTTCCGCGCTGCTCAAGCTGCTCTACCCCACCCATGCCACGCTCGGGGCGACCTTGCCCGCCGGCCAACCGTGGCAGTCTTTCCTCCTTGAGGTTGTGCTCACCGGCATCCTCATGGTGGTGGTCCTCACGGTGTCCTCCGGCCCCAAGGAACGCGGTTTGACCGCCGGCCTCGTCGTTGGCGCGGTGATCGCGCTCGAAGCCATGTTCGCCGGGCCGGAATGCGGCGCCTCGATGAATCCGGTGCGCTCCCTCGGACCAGCTCTGCTTTCAGGCCATGGGGAACACCTCTGGATCTATCTGACCGCTCCGATCCTCGGCGCCTTCGGAGGCGTCGGTCTCCACCGCGGACTGCAATAAGCGGTCGGACGCCCTGAAAAGGACGCCCGGGCCGATATCAGGAATCCTTGGCCGCCCGGAAGGCTTCGTTCTTAAGCCTCAGCGCATTGAGGCGTATGAAGCCGGTCGCGTCGTCCTGGTTGTAGGCCTGGGTCGGATCGGCCTCCATCGTGGCGATTTCCGGACGATAGAGGCTGAACGGAGAGCGGCGGCCGGCGGTCATGATGTTGCCTTTGTAGAGCTTGAGCCGGGACTCCCCGGTCACGTTCTTCTGGCTTTCGGTGACAAATGTCTGCAGGGCCTCGCGCTCCGGGGCGAACCAGAACCCGTTGTAGACCAGTTCGGCATACTTGGGGATCAACCCATCGCGCAGCCGCATCACTTCGCGGTCCATCGTCAGGCTTTCCACCTGGCGGTGGGCGTGCAGGAGAATGCTGCCGCCCGGCGTTTCGTAGACCCCCCGGCTTTTCATGCCGACAAAGCGGTTTTCCACCATGTCCACCCGGCCGGTGCCGTGTTTGCCACCGAGATAGTTCAGGACACGCATCACGCCATAGGGAGAGAGCCGGGTGTAGCAGTCGCTTTCCCCTTCGGCAGCCAGCCCGAGCTGCCCCAGCAGATCGCCGAGTCCTTCCAGTTGCAGCCCGACGCAGTTGCCCTGTTCGAAGAGCAGCTGGACATACT
>JADZAX010000088.1 GCA_020852405.1 Verrucomicrobiales bacterium | reverse complement strand
TTGTCATCGAAAGCCCCCCGGATGAACCTTGCCTGAAGGGTCGCGTCACCGAAAAAACCGTTCTTCAAATCCGTCTGACAAGCGCTCGATCCGGTGCTGTACCAGAGATAATCCTCGTCGCGGCCCCAGACCTCCGCTGGCAGAAAACACCGTTCGTCACCGCTGATCTCATGGAAGTCCCCCAAATGGTTCCATTGGGCCGCCAGAAGACCGGGCTTGAGGGATTGACCATAGTGGATGAACAGATCGTCGAAAATCTGCTTATTCGAGAGTTGCGACCAGCGCAGCATTTCCTGGCGCAGGGGGGTGGTTTCCTCCGGCTTGTGCCAACAGACAATTTCCGGGAACCGGTGCTTCTCCAGGTCGACGATCCCAAAGCGTGATTTGAGCTGGCCGGGGTTGAATCTCTCTTTCAAATAAGCCTTGAAACCGCTCTGGCAGTGCCGGCAAAGACAATTGTGCCGGTAAAAGTAGTTCGCGATAAAGCCGTCCACCCCGCGCTCCACTCCGCGTTTCATCCAGGCCCGGAGCACCTGCTGCCAGGCAGGGTTGCGCAGGCAGGCGAAGTACTCCTGCATGCCGCCAATGCGATAGGCCTGTTGAACGATGGGGTGGCCTTCCGCATCCTTCTCCAGAAACTCCAGTGGATCCACGACCGGCTTCGGGCCCAGTTCCTTTTCATCCCACAAATCGCGGTAGAATTTGAAAAAGCCGCGGGGTCCCTCCGGTCCGGCAGGCTCGCCGACCAAGAATTCCACGTTGAAATGACCCACCACTTTGACGTGGCGTTGATGAAGCGCCGCATTGCGTGACTCAAACCAGGTTCCGCATTGCTCCAGACCCTGCAAAGGAAAGTGGGCGGGATAGCCGGCATACTGCGGGGTATGGGCCAGACTCCAGAAATGGGCTCCATAAAAGCCGTGCTGGACCAGATCCGGGCTCACTTCATCAATGAAGGTCAGGTAGTCCGGATCGCTGTAGTTCGCCAGATGGGCGATCATGCGGGTGAATTCCAGACGTTCGGGTGGCGTCTCAGCCTGCACGGACAAGGTCTGCAGGGAGATCGCGATAAGGAACGAAGCGGAAAAGTGGACCCCATTCATGCGGGGAATGTTGTCGGAAATGGATTGGCAGGTCAATATCAGCGGGAGGCCTGATCGCGGCGGCCGCCATTCCTGCTCCTGGATGGGAGGGGCGTCGGCTTGTTCCATTTCCGGATTTCGATTTTTCTGGTAGGCTGAATCGCCCACCGTTTTCCTCATGAACGACCTGTCCCGCATTTTCCTGTTTACCTTGCTCCTTCTGGATGCGCCGATGGGCCGTCTCTTTGCCCAGGAGAACGAAGCTGCCACACTCTTGGAACAAGGAACGACCTCGGGAGGTCTGGTGGTGCATGTCGGATGCGGTGAAGGCCGGTTGACTGGGGAGCTCGCCCGGGCTCGGTCAGCCCTGCTGGTCCATGGATTGGACTCCGATGCGGTGCGGGTTCGGTTGGCACGGGAGCACTTTCTTACCCTGGAGGAAGCGGGCCGGCTTTCCGCGGAACTCTGGAAAGGAGGTCCGCTCCCGTATGCAGAACGTCTGGTGAACCTCCTATTGATCGATGCCGGCCAGGAGGTCCCTGAGGAGGAGGCATTCCGTGTTCTCGCACCCGGAGGCACGATTCTGCGCCGGGCTGGAGACCAGTGGAAGGCGACCCGCAAGCCACCCCCCTCGCCCAAGGGTGATTGGACGCATTACCAATACAACGCCGCCAACAATCCCGTCGGAAAAGATCCCGACTGTGGGTTGCCCCGGCGCTTCCAGTGGTCGGGAAAACCCCTGTGGTCCGCGGCGCATGAGAGCATGGCCAGTCTCAATGCCATGGTTTCGGCCAATGGGCGCGTGTTTTACATCATCGACGAAGGGCCCCGCGCCTCGGTGCAGCTGCCGTCGGACTGGGAACTCGTCGCCCGTGATGCCTGCAACGGGGTGGTGCTCTGGAAACGGCCGCTCCAGCAGTGGCTGACGCGCTTCTGGCCTTGGAAGAGCGGCCCCGCCCAGATGCCGCGCAAGTTGATCGCCATTGGCGATCGTGTTTATGCGCCGCTCGATCTCAATGGGCCGCTTCTCCAGTTCGATGCGGCCTCGGGGGCCATCCTTCGCACCTACGAAGGTTCCGGTGCGGCAGAGGAAGTCATCCACAGCGACGGGGTTCTCCTCGTGCAGGTCAATCCCGATCCCGACAATCTGGCTGAGATTGAGGAGGAACGGGAGAAACGGAGGCATTTCAGCTACGATGGCCGCAACCGCGTCGTGCTGGATCATGACAAAGCCAAACGCGTCGTCGCCCTTGATCCGGATTCCGGAAAGACTCTCTGGACACACGTCGGTCCCCGCCTGCTTCCGCTGACCCTGAGCGCCCTGAACGGAAACGTGCTCTATCACGATGGAGAGCGCATGGTTTGTCTGGACGTGAAGACCGGTGCGGAGAAGTGGAAATCGGAACCCGTCGCGGCCCAGCTCAAGATGTACTCTGAAGAGTCGCCCACTCTGGTTCTTTCGGATGGGGCGGCTTTTTTTACCTGGAACAAAAAAATGACGGCGGTTTCCATGGCGGATGGGCATACCCTGTGGACCTCGCCCTGGACGGAGGGGGATTACCGCAGCCCGGTCACCGCCATGCTGATGGACGAACTGCTCTGGTCCATGAACATTACGAGCGCCCGTGCTCCGGGGACCTTCACAGGGCGCGATCAACTGACGGGGGAGATCCGCAAACAATTCGATCTTCCACCCTTCCAGGGCATCGGTCATCATCGCTGCTACAAAGCCAAGGCGAGCGGGGACTTCGTGCTGCTTTCCAGGTCCGGAGTGGAGTATGTCAATCCGGTGTCTCAGGACTACCATGGAAACCACTGGATCCGCGGGGCCTGTCTCTACGGCATCCTGCCCGCGAACGGAATGCTCTACGCCACACCGCACGCCTGCGCGTGCTACATCAAAGGAAAACTCAACGGCTTCACCGCCTTGGTCCCCGGTCCCACCGGACCATCGTTGCCGCCCGATCCTTCACTCAGTCCTCATGAGAAAGGCCCTTCCTATGGCGCGCCGGTGGACACCTCCGGCTCGACCGAGGACTGGCCCACTTACCGTCATGACGTCGGCCGGAGCGGACACGGTTCCACGAAGGTGCCCTCCACACTGAGGGAGACTTGGAAAGCGGCTTTGGGCGGTGATCTGAGCAGTGTCACCGTCGGAGAGGAGTTGGTTCTGGTGGCCCAGCGCGACCGCAACACCATCCTGGCGCTGCACACGGAGGATGGCACCGCGGCGTGGCATTATGTCGCCGGGGGCACGGTCGATTCACCTCCCACACTGGACGGAGGGCATGTCTATTTCGGGGCCGGGGACGGGTCGATTTATTGCCTGCGGGCTGCCGATGGCGCGCTGGCCTGGCGGACCCGGGCGGCCACCGCCGAGCGTCGGGTGGTTTCGTTCGGCCGGGTTGAATCCTCCTGGCCGGTGCATGGCAGTGTGCTGGTTCAGGGGAGCGTGGTCTACTGTGCCGCAGGGAGGTCTTCTTTTCTCGATGGCGGCATTACCATGGTGCGGATCGACGCCCTGTCCGGAAAAATACTCGGCAGCTACACGGCCTACGATCTGGACAGTGACGGTAAGGAGCCGCCGCTCCAAGGTTCGTTCGACATGGATGGTGCGCTGACAGACATCCTCTCCGGTGACGGCTCCCGCGTGTTCATGAGGCATCTGGGTTTTGACAAAGAAACGCTGTCTCCTGCCGGACCGGCTCCGCATCTCTATTCACCCACCGGCTACCTCGATGACAACTGGTGGCACCGCACGTATTGGGTCTATGGCGAGGACACCAAGGGGGGCTATGGTGGGTGGTGGCAGGCGGGCAATAAACTTCCGGCCGGAAGGCTGCTGGTGTTCGATGACGAGGCGGTCTATGGGTTTGGACGCAATTTTTATGCGGGGATCAACTCCGCGCAGTTTGGACGGGGGGAGAAATACGTTCTCTCGGCCTCCGGCAAAGCTTCCGGACCGGAGCCCGACTACACGGAGATCCAGAAAGCTTCCCGACGCGGTGAGTATCTCAAGGCCGACTGGGCCGGAGCGCGCACCACCCCGGTGAAATGGGAGGAAGAGATCTCCTTTCATGTCCGAGCCATGGTTCTTTCAGGAGGAACCCTTTTCGCGGCGGGTCCATACGGTGATGCGGTGCGCTCGATGGAATCCTTCAGCGGACAACGTGGTTCCCGCCTCGCCGCGGCCTCGGTGGCGGACGGCAAAGTCGTCGCAAACTGGCGCATCGACGGTTTGCCGGTATTTGATGGTCTGGCGGCGGCGCGAGGGCATTTGTACCTCGCCTTTCAGGATGGGACACTGCGTTGCTATGGTCCCGAAGGCAAAGTGCTCGAGTCCGCCCTTGGTGAACCCATCGAAGTGCTCCCCGAGACTCTGGAACCGGATGATGAAGCCTACCGGCGGGAAACCCGTGAGAAACTGGGCCTTCCTCCTGAAGGCAAACCGGGAGCGGCGGCACCAGTCGGCAAGGAAAAGCTCAAAGGTGCCAGCCTGGAGGAGAAATTTTCTTCAGTGGAAGGGGGGCGGGTGGTGTCTTCCGATCTGGGATATCGTTTGGGCGCGGCGGAGGATGGTGTTGCCTTGGCGGTGCGGGCGCTCTCCGTGCCGGTCACCACGACCGCCCGATGGAAGATCAGCATGAGGGCTTGCGCAGGATTTCCCAATCCTCCCTGGTACCAGAACGGTTTTTTGGTGTTCGGCGACGGTCCGGAAGACACTTCCCTGGTGAAATGCGGGTTTCAGTTCGTCCAAGGGATGGCCAGAATCCTTGAGGGTCCCACCGCGCAGCAGAAAGGCGCCAAGGTCAAGGTGGCGGGAGCAAAGGATCACGTCATCGAACTGGACGTGGAGGTCGATTTGTCCAAACAGGTGGTCATCATCCACGCGGACGGACAGACCCTTGCTTCACCCTTGAAGCGTACCATTGGGTCCGTCACCCATGTGGGGTTCGGGGTCTGGAATGCCGTGACCGATTTCAGCGCAATAGAACCCGGGGGCGGTTGATTCCGCTCCCTGTTCTGCATTCCCCGGGGCTGCGGAGCGGGTGCGCCGGATCCCTCCGTGCTACTCTTTGGCGTTTTTCTCCCGCTGCAACTCCGGCGGGAATTCCGCCGCCCCGGATCCACTGGAACGGCGGAGGTTCGCCCCCATGTTGCGTTTCAGGGTGAAAGGAACCTGGTTGGCACCTTCTGACTCCAGCTGTTTCCCGAGCCTTTGACGCATGTTCTTGATGCGTTCCGCCTGGGCGGGGTCGAAGATTAGGTTTCTCGTTTCACCGGGATCGCTCTGCAGGTCGTAAAGTTCGTCGATATCCCAGATGCCGTGATACTGGATGAACTTGTACTCATCGGTGCGCAGAGCGAAGATGGTCGGGGTGTGGGGGAAGTTGTATTCCCAGTAATACTCGTAAACCAGTTCCTTGCGCCAATGTGAGGCCGCATCCGGCTTGCCGGCGGCGAGGGAAAGAAAACTGCGGCCATCCATGTGGGAAGGCGTGGCCACCCCTGCGGCCTCCAGAATCGTCGGACCGATGTCAATGTTGGCGACGAGACCACGGACCTTGCTGCCGGCGGGAATGACGCCGGGACACTGGCCGAGCAGCGGCACGCGCATGGAGGGTTCGTAGGCATTGCGCTTGTCGATCAGTCCGAACTCTCCAAACAGGAATCCGTTGTCACCCATGAACATGACGAGAGTGTTGTCCGCTTGACCGCTCTTTTCCAGCCAATCGAGGAGCCGTCCCACGCTTTCGTCCACTGCGGCAAGGGTGCGGCAGTATTGGCGGTAATATTCTGCCACATCGAGGCTGCTGTGGTAGGGGAAGTCGACCCCGTGCCAGCTGTTGCGCTGGTTGCGCACCCAGAGCGGTTTGGTCCGGTTGGATTCTTCCGACTGGGTCGCAGGCGGGGCGATGACAGCGTCGGAGTAGAGGTCTTTGTGGCGTTCTGCCGGGTGGAACTCGGCATGCACCGCTTTGTGGGAAACGTAGGCGAACCAGGGCTTGCTCCGGTCACGGGCTTGGAGCCAATCCATGGCGTAGTCGGTCAGTTCGTCGGTGATGTAACCTTTTTGCTTCACCCGCTCGCCGTCGACGTTAAGGGTGTAGTTGGGATTTGGTGGCAGATAGTTGCCCTGCCCTTTGAAACTGACCCAGCGGTTGAAACCCGGTCGTGGATCGTCGCTTTCTCCGCCCATGTGCCATTTGCCGAAGAAGGCCGTTTCATAACCCGCCTTCTGGAGGTACTGGGGAAAAAAGACCAGCCCGGGTGACTGCGCGTTGTTGTCCACGACGCCGTGGTGGTGCATGTATAGGCCGGTCAGGATGGAGGCCCGGCTCGGGGAACAAAGCGAGGTGGTGACAAAGGCATTCTGGAAAATGGCCCCGTTTTTGGCAATGCGGTCGATGTTGGGCGTTTTGATGAAAGGGTGTCCCAGACAGCTCAACGCATCGTAGCGCAGGTCATCAATGAGGATGAACAGCGCGTTGCGAGGTTTGGCCCCCGGTTTCGGGGTCAGTTCCTCCAGGGCGGCATGAGGCGTGACGGCACCCTCCTGGGCGTGGCTGTTGGTCGCCACCGCCAGGGTGGCGAGAAGCAGGGAAAAAAAGAACGCTTTCATGTGACCTCGTCTCAGGCTGGATCCGCTTCAGTCGGGATGTCTTCCGGCATCGGGCGCCCTTTGGTTTCCGGGAGGAAGAGCACCACGATCATGCCCATAATAAAGATTAGGCTGACCCAGCTCGTCGCTTCACGGAACGCGGCAAGACGGGCGTCGGATTTGGCGACCGCATCAGCCGTTTCGCCCAGCTTGGCGATGGCGGTGTCTCCGAGCCACTTCTGGAGAATGCCAAAGCTGAAGGGGCCGGTTGCGGCAATGAAACGTCCCACGTTGTAGCAGAAACTGGTGCCAGTGCTGCGGAGACGCGTAGGGAACAACTCAGGGAGGTAGATGGCAAACCCGGCGAAGAGAGCAAGCTGGAAGAAGCCCATGACCCCGCTCATCCAGAGGTCTTTGACACCATTGAAGTAGATGAAATATCCGTTGGTGGCCAGGAGGGCTCCGAAAAAGAAGACCATGAACGCGGGTTTGCGTCCGGCCTTCTGGGCAAGGAAGGAGAATGCGAGCATGCCGAAGAACGCCCCGGTGTTCTGGATGATGCTGTTGATGCCCTTGTAGGAAGCGGCGCTGCTGGCGATCTCGGCGGCGGGGGTGCCGCTGGCTTTGAGAGAATTGGTGATGACGGTGCCGACCAGTTCCGGTGCGAAAAAGCCGATGCCCCACAGGCCGATGACACCGGCGATGCAGAGCAGCATCCCGAGCAGGGCAGGCTTGCGCCAGGGACCGGGACCAAGGAGGGACTTGTAGGAGCCGAACTTGACTCCGGCGATCCGCCCGGCTTCGCGGGCTTTGGTCCATTTTTCCGGCTCTTTGAGGCGGAACTGAATAAAGACGCAAAGGAAGGCCGGCACCGCTCCGATCAGGAAGGCGTATTTCCAAGCCATCTCGGCGGTGATGGTGCCATCCTTGATCAGTTTGCCCATCAGCATGCTGATGAGGCCGGCGGAAATGTTGCCAATGGCGGAAAGGGCCTGCAGCATGCCCAGAGCTCCCGGGCGGGAACGGTCCGGAAGCGTGTCGGCGATGAGCGCGACAGCAAGACCAAACACTCCCCCCACGCCCAGTCCGGTCACGAAACGGTAAATGGCGAAGTCATACCAATGGGTCGACAGGGCGGAAAGTCCCGTGAACAACGAATAAAGCAGCACTGTCATGGCCAGTGTTTTGGCCCGGCCGATGCGGTCCCCGACGGATCCGAAGATCAATCCCCCGGTGGCCCACCCCGCGACGAAGATGGAGGTCGCGTATCCTCCATACTGATTCACCATCCCGGCGTCGGAGCCTTTCGGGAGCAGTTGTTTGAGGGCATCTGCCCGGAAGAGGAGGAAAATCTGTTGATCGAGGCAGTCAAACAACCAGGCCATCGAAGCCATGGCGAAGACGAACCAGTGGTAAGGGGTGAGATCTTTCCACCAGGGCCGGTTGTCGAGAGTAGATGCGGTGCTCATAGGGGCCAGCAGCTTGAAGCATGGCCCGCCGGGTGACAACCCTAAAATTGCCCCTGAATCCGGCCGGGTCGATCACAAGTGGCTTTCCCGGTTGCGGATGGTTGGTCCGGGCTGCGTCCTGAGATTCTTGCTGTGTCCCCCAGCCCCTTGTGATAGCCTCACCCCCAGCGCCATGAAACTTCCGAACCTTCTTCTTGCCACGGCCGCCTTTGCGTTGCCCCTGCTGTCTCCGGCGGTCGAACCGGATCTTGTTTTTGCCTCGCAGCGGCGACAGCCGGGCGAGGCGGGGCTGGAGATAACCGCCGCGGCCCAAACCTGGAAGCCCGCCGAGACGGCCCTCATTCTCTGTGATGTCTGGGATTCCCATCACTGCCACCGTGCCGTGCTCCGCGTTCAGGAGCTGGCCCCCCGCATGGATGCCGTGGTGCGCGAAGCCCGGAAGCAGGGTGTGCTGATCATTCATGCTCCCTCCGGATGCATGAAAGCCTACGAAGGGCATCCGGCCCGGCTGCGGGCCCAGGCCGCCCCGATGGCCCCGAACCTTCCGGAAGGCATCGGCAATTGGTTGAAATGGATCGATGAGGCGGAGGAGAACGCCGGCTATCCTGTCGATGCCTCGGATGGTGGGGAGGATGATGATCCTACGGAGCATGAGGCCTGGGCGAAAGAACTCGCCGCCAAAGGACTCAATCCCAAAGCGCCCTGGACGCGGCAGATTGACACCATCGGAATCGATGGGGAGAAGGACCTCATTTCCGACAGCGGGGTGGAGATCTGGAATGCCATGGAACAGCGGGGCATCCGGAATGTTTTTCTTGCTGGTGTCCACGCCAACATGTGCGTCCTCGGACGGCCTTTTGGTCTGCGCCAATTGACCCGCCATGGCAAGAACGCCATCCTGCTGCGTGATCTGACCGATGCCATGTACAACCCTGCGATGTCTCCCCAGGTCTCCCATTTCCGGGGGACAGAGCTCATCCTGGGTCATATCGAGAGGCATGTCTGCCCCACGGCCTTGAGCAGCGACGTCTTCGGGGGAAAACGCATGGAGTTTTCCAACGACCCACGTCCCCTCCTTGCCATCATGATCGGGGAGGATGAATACCAGACCTGGGAAACCCTTCCCCGCTACGCCGAAGACCAGCTCGGCTCTGCTTTCCGGGTTCGCTATGTGGTGCCGAAGTCGGGTGAGAACCACAGTGACTTTGCCAACACGGCGGAGCTGGAGGCCGCAAAAGTGCTTTTGGTCAGTGTGAGACGAAGGACCCCGCCGGTGGCCCAACTGGACGCGGTGCGGCGCTTTATAAACAGAGGAGGCTCCGTGGTCGGTATTCGGACCGCGAGCCATGCCTTTGCCCTGAGAGATAAAGTTCCACCGGCCGGTGCGGCTGATTGGTTGGATTGGGATGCCACCGTTCTTGGGGGGAACTATCAGGGGCATCATGCAAACACGATCGCCACATCGGCCCATGTCATCAGTAACCATCCGGTGACAGAGGGTCTGCCAACGACCCTTTTTCCCACCGGAGGATCCCTTTACCAGAACACTCCCCTTCCGGTGGGTTCGACGGTTCTCCTGGAGGGGCAGGCCGAGGGAATTGCTCAGGCGGAGCCGGTCGCCTGGGTTCGGAAAACCCCCGCCGGGGGGCGTGTTTTTTACACCTCCCTGGGGCATCCGGCCGATTTCAAAGGCGCGGTCTTTCCTTTGCTGCTGAAGCAGTCTCTGAATTGGGCGGCCGGGAGTCCAGAGCGGGAGCGCTGACGGGTCGCTCCTGTTTTCCTTTGCCCTTGCCTCTTTTGGGAGCGCCTTCGCCGGTGAGGTAGAACAGGCGGCGTCCGACCTCCCCTCCCGGAGCCTTCACGTCTTTTGAGGTGATGGCAAAAGCGGTTCTGGGGCCGAAATCTCTGAGGTCAACAACCATGTTGAAGATGATCAAGGTCTCAACGGGGGAACTCGAAGTGGCACGTGCCTCCATGATGACCGGCCGG
>JADZAX010000087.1 GCA_020852405.1 Verrucomicrobiales bacterium | reverse complement strand
GGCCAAAACCGTGACTCAGTCCTGAGGTCGGATAGCTTGCGGTAAACTACTGGGCTGTTGTCTTCAGGTTTTTGTCAAAAAAGTCGATCATCAGGGCATCGGTCTTTTCCGAAGGCACTCCTCTGAGTCCGTGTCCGGCACCTTCAAAGCCGACCAGTTCTGCCTCCACCGTCGCCGCTTTGAGCTTTTCCACGATCCAAGTGGCCTGCTCGAAGGCGACGTATTCGTCCGCCGTGCCATGCAGGCACAGGGTGGGGGCCGCATTGGGAGTGACCCAGTAAAGTGGGCTGCCGATGATGTGCTCCCGGCGCTTGGTGGAGAGATCGCCGCCGAAGAACAACGGTAGAACTTCTTTGGCATCCACACTTTTGTCATAGCTTTTGGTGAAGTCGCTCGGGCCGAAGAAGTTCACGACGCAGGACACGGCGCTGCTCTGGTCCAGATTTCCTTCGCCCTCGAACTGAGGGACCCCGGCGGTGACCCCGAGGAACTGGGCAAGGTGGCCTCCGGCCGAGCCTCCCATGACTCCGATGCGGGTCGGATCGACTCCGTATTGCCCGGCATTGGCCCGCAGCCAACGGACGGCGGCCTTGCAGTCATGCACCGCAGCTGGAAACTGGTAGGCTGGGGCGAGGCGGTAGGTCACCGTGATCGCCACATAGCCGTGTTGCGCCAGCGTGACTAGGAGCTTGTCGTAGCCTTCGCGCTTTCCGGCGCGGACACCGCCCCCGTGAATGCAGACCACGGCTGGGTGCAGGCCGGATTCTTCCTTTGGTCGGGCAAGATTCACCTGGAGGTGCTGGTTGTCAGGATTGGCGAATTCGATGTCGCGGAGGAAGGTCACATTTTCCGGGACCGCCGGATCGGCCCCGTGGGCGGAGGTGATGAACAACAGGGAAGCAAGAATGGGGAAGCGCATGAGGACCAACGAAGCCGAGCCCTTCTAAAATGGCAAGTGGCAGCCCGCACCCGGATGGCGCCAGTGCCAAGCTGGCAGTAGCTGCCGGGGATTACGGGCTTTCGTGCCTTGAAAAGCCGTCAAAAACGCTTCTCTTGAAGAGATGAGCGATCCATTGGTGGCCTTGCAGCATGTTTCAAAGTGGTACGCGTCCGACCCTGGGCGGCAGGTACTGTCAGAAATTGATCTCACGGTCGCGCCGGGTGAGCGTTTCGCGGTGATCGGGCCTTCCGGTTGCGGCAAAAGCACCCTCCTGAATCTGCTGGGAACCTTGGATCAGCCTTCGGAAGGAGAGGTGCGTTTCGACGGAGCCTCCCTCGCCGCGGCCACCCCCGATGAACTGGCCAACTTGCGGGCGCGGGACATCGGATTCATTTTCCAACTCCACCACCTGCTCCCGCAATGCACAGCGTTGGAGAATGTGCTGGTGCCCACCCTTGCCAAGGCTTCGGATCCTTTGGCGGCCGAATCCCGGGCCCGTGATCTGCTGGGCCGGGTCGGGCTCGCGGACAAAGCCAGCAGCAAACCGGGCGAACTCTCGGGTGGCGAACGCCAGCGTGTCGCGGTGGTCCGCGCCCTCATCAACCAGCCGCGTCTGGTGCTGGCTGACGAGCCCACCGGTGCGCTCGATGAAGAAAATGCGGACCTTTTGACCGAATTGCTGATCGAATTGAATGAAGCGGAAGGCACCGCACTGGTCATGGTGACCCACAATCCGGCTCAGGCCCGGAGACTTGGCTCGGTCCGCAGGCTGCGGGCGGGGCGCTTCGAAGCGGATTCCTGAATTTTTCCTCCCCCCAATGACTTTCGGACGAATTCTGCTGCGCGGCTTTCAGCATTACCGTGGCCTTCATGCGGCGGTGTTGGGCGGGGTGCTTCTCACCGCAGCCATCCTGAGCGGGGCCTTGGTCGTGGGGGACTCGGTCAAGGAAAGCCTGAGGCGCAATGCGGCGGCGCGGCTTTCCAAGGCGACTTCGGCTTTGGTGGGGGGAGAGCGTTTTTTCACGGAAGCGTTGGCGGGACCTGTCTCCGGGGAGATTGGGAGCGCCGTCCCGCTGCTCCATTTGGAAGGAACGGTCTCGACCCGAGGTGGGGAAGCGCGGGCCAACCGGGTCCAAATTGTCGGGGTGAGAGAGGATTTCTGGGCTCTGGGCGAAGCGGGTTCGGCACCTGCCTCCTTGTCTGGAGGCGACTGGAGTGCCGTCAACGACATCCTCGAAGCACGGCTCGGGCTGAAGGTGGGTGACCGCATCGTGGTCCGTCTTGAAAAGCCCGGTGCGTTGTCGAAGGACGCCCCGCTCTCCGGCGACAGTGAGGCCACCGTGCCCATCGCCGGAGCCGTCACCGGCGTGGTCGATGCGGGGCATTTCGGGCGCTATGGCCTGCGGGTGGAACAGGTGCCCCCGGGGACGGTTTTCGTGCCGCTGGCGAAACTTCAGGCGTTGCTGGACAAGCCCGGGAAAGCCAATGTGCTTCTTTCCACTGCCTCCGCTCCGGACCTGCAGGCGGCGGTGGAAAAGTCATGGACGCTGGACGACGCCGGACTGAGGATTTCCACCGGTGAGGCGGATCATGCCACCGAGAAATCCCAAGTCGGACATTTGGCGCCACGGTGGGGCAATACGCCCCGCCTCGTTGGTGACCGGGTTTTCCTCGATGCGGCGGTGCAGGAGAAAGCGCTGACCCTTGCTGGCAGTGACGCCGCCCAGCCGACCCTGACGTATCTGGTGAATACTCTTCGGAGCGGCGGCCGGGAAACGCCCTACTCCCTGGTGGCCGCAACCGGGCCGGTTGCCAATGCCATTGTGCCTAAGGATCTGGGACCCGGGGAGATCATGGTGACACAATGGCTCGCTGAAGACCTTCAAGTGGCAGCGGGAGGGGAGATCTCCCTGACCTACTACACCATGGGGCTGGGTCGCCAAATGCGCGAGGAAACCGCAGTTTTCAAAGTGAGAGGCATCGTGCCGATGGACGGTCCCGATATCGACCGGTCTTGGACGCCGGATTTTCCTGGACTGTTTGATGTCGAGGACATGGAC
Source organism: Verrucomicrobiales bacterium (assembly GCA_020852405.1). Classification (GTDB taxonomy): domain Bacteria; phylum Verrucomicrobiota; class Verrucomicrobiia; order Verrucomicrobiales; family DEV007; genus JACKQE01. Next base: position 16,159 of record JADZAX010000087.1, on the reverse strand, counting down.
GGTTGGGAACCGGGCATTCCGATCGACAAAAGCCGGGTCCGTCCCAAGGACGAAGACTATTGGGATGACTACCGGACAACTCCCAAAGCGTTTCTTTCCCTGGAAGGCGGGCGCCGTCTCTGGGCCAACCGGTTTGGTGATACCACGGGGGTGCGGTTTGTGCCTGGTCCCGGGCACGAACCGGCCGCGCTTGCCAAGGCTTTGCGGGATCAGCTGACTCTGAACGAATTGGCGTTGCCGGTGCGGGCCCTTGCCGCCGAAGCCCGCGCCGGAGTGGCGGATAGCTTCGATTTCGGGCAGTTGTTTGCCTACATGAGCTTTTTCCTCATCGTGGCGGCTCTGCTTCTCACGGGTCTGGTGTTTGTCTTCGGGGTGGAGCAGCGGGCTCCGCAGATCGGCCTGCTGCTCGCGGTGGGCTGGCGGGGCAGCCAAGTGAGGCGCCTTTTCCTCACCGAAGCGGTCTTGCTCGCGGTCGTGGGAGCGACCCTGGGTCTGGGGGCGGGTTGGATCTACACCAAGCTGGCGCTCTGGGGGATGTCCGGAGCCTGGCGCTCAGCGGCTTCGGGGATCGCTTTCACCTACCAGGCTCATCCGGTGAGTCTTCTCGTGGCCTGGCTGCTTTCCGTGGCCCTCGCCCTCGGAGTGGTCTGGTTCGCAAGCCGGGCGGCGACCCGGATTCGTCCGGGCCAACTGATCGCCAGTGGCCTTGATGTGCCCGTCACCCGGGAGGCTCCGACGTGGTTTCGTTCCAAGGTCGTGTGGTCGGGGGTGCTTTCGCTGCTGGCGGGGGTGGGTTGTCTGGTGGCGCCCAAGACGCCTGACACCATGGCCGAGCAGGGTCTCTTTTTTGGTTCTGGCTTTCTCTTCACCATCGCAGGGCTCTGTGCGGTGGCCTTGGTCCTGCGTCTGATCGCCCGTAAGGCCGGGAAAAGTCTCACCATGGGATCGCTGGCGCGACGACAGTCCGCGCGTCGTCCCGGCCGCAGTCTTGCCGTGGTGTCACTCATGGCTTCCGGCGTGTTCCTCGTGACCGCGATCAATGCTTTCCGGCTTGATGGTTCCAGAGGAGCTGAACGGCGGGATTCCGGCACCGGGGGCTTTGCGTTTGTCGGTGAGTCGACCCTGCCGATCTATGAGGATCTCAATCTGCCTGCCAACCGGGAGAAGCTCGGCATCCCGGTTGAGAACCAAGCCCCCTGGCAGGTGGTGGCCTTCCGCGTCAGTTCCGGCGACGATGCTTCCTGTCTGAATCTGAACCGTGCCCAGCGTCCACGGCTCATGGGGGTGGCTTCCTCGAAGCTGGAGAAACTGAGGTCCTTTGCCTTCGCTGGAACTGCTCCCGTGGAGGCCGGCGCCAGTCCCTGGAGTCTTCTGCAGGCTCCCTTGGAGCCCACGAGCGAAGGGCGGACGGTCATTCCAGGCATCGTGGATCTCAACACCGCGACTTATGCATTGAAGAAAGGCCTCGGTGACGAGATCTCCTACGAGGATGCGTCCGGCACTCCTTATCAGGTGCGCATCGTCGGTCTGCTTCAGACATCCCTTCTCCAGGGTAGCCTCATCGTCGAGGAGGATGCGTTCATCCGGCAACATCCCGCCGCTGGAGGATACCGGTTCTTTCTCCTCGATCAGGCGGACCGCAACGCCGCCGCTCAGACTGCCGCCACCCTGACCCGCCAGCTCGGAGACCGCGGGTTGGAAATGGCCCCGGCAGCCCGGCGGCTCGACGAGTTCAACGCCGTGCAGAATGTCTACCTCAGTATCTTCAGCACGCTGGGCGGGCTCGGCGTGCTTCTCGGCACGGTCGGACTTGGCATCGTGGTGGGGCGCAATGTGCTGGAACGCCGTGGTGAACTGGCCCTGATGGGGGCGGTTGGCTTCACCCGGCGGAGCCTCAATGCCCTCATTGTGCGGGAGCACTGGATGCTGCATCTGGCGGGTGTCGTGATCGGCATTGCTGCCGCCATCATCGCCGTGTTGCCTAAGCTGAATGGAGGCGCCTCCGGATTGCCTTTGGGGCTCCTGGCAGTGATCGATGGGGGCATTTTGTTGGCAGGAGTGGTGTTCTGTATGCTGGCGGCCCGGATGGCTCTCAGAGGGGAGATGATCAAGGCCCTGCGGGAGGGGTGAGAGAGGGTGGTTTTTGCACTTGGCTTTTTGGCGATCCGTCCTTTCAGTGAAGGGTCCATCCGCAATTCTGAATGATGCTCCGATGAGAACCCGATCGACCCTCAGCTTCCTCCTGCCTGTCCTCACAGGTTCCTTCCTCGCCGCCGCGGTCCTCGCCGCGCCGAAAAAGAAAGATGAGGAGAAGAAAGAGACAGCCCCTCCTGCCGATCCCGGACTGGTCTGCAAAAGCGATTTTGAAAATCTCGCTCCGGGCAAGCCTCCGGCCGAGTTTCTGACATTGAAGGGACCCTTCAGCGTCGCTGAGAACGAAGGATGTCGCGTTTTGCGCCTCGAAGGCGAGCCCATTGACGGTTGCGTGATCCAGGTGGGTTCTTCCTTCAAAGGCGGAGGGACCATCCGGGCCCGGATCCGGGCGGAGAGTCGGCGCCGCGTGCACCCCATGTTTGGGCTGGGATTGCATGGTCAGTCCGGCTTTTTTCTCCGGATCGCCCCGGCGACCCGGCAGATGGAAATTGTTCGACGCGAAGAAATCGTGACTTCGGCTCCGGTGGAGTGGAAAAGCGGGGAATGGCTCTGGATGGAGATGACTGTGAGCGGTTCCGCCGGTAAATGGAAGGTGGAAGGGCGTTCCTGGGCCCAGGATGGAGCCCGGCCGGAAGCGCCCCAGATTACCACCCTCAGTGAGGAAGAGACCTTGAGCGGGCGCGCCACGCTGCGGGGTGCGCAATATTCTGGTCATGACATTTGGTTTGATGATGTCGAGGTGCGCAAGGAGATTCCCCCTGCCCTGACACCTCCCGAGGAGACGAAAGCCCCAGCGAAAACCCCCGGGTGACCCTGCTCCAGTGTCAGGAGGTGAGGGAATTTTTGCGCTCCCGTGCAAAATAACGTGGCGGTGGCGCCGGGTGAGCCTATTTTCCGGGGCCGCCCGCTTTTCTTACTCACGCATCATGATCCGACTCGTAACCCAGCAGGGACAGTGGTTCGACTGGAACGATCCCAAGATCCAGCCGTTTCCGGACAATCTGGTTTTCCTTGACCTGCTGAACCCAACCAAAGAGGAGGAGCGGGAATGTGAGAGCTGGTTGGAGTATCAACTGCCAACTCGGGAGGAGATGCAGGAGATTGAGGAATCGAGCCGGATGTACCTCGAAAATGGAGCCATTTACATGACGGCCTGGGTGCCGGTCGGCATGGAGAGCGATGAGCCGGACACAGCGCCGGTCACCTTCGTCCTCAGTTCCGACTCCATCACCACCGTGCGCTACACGAATCCCTATGCCTTCCGGGGACTCATGGAGGCGATGCGTCGTCAGGCCGCTCCGCCCTACACCAGCGATGGTGTTTTTCTTCTTCTCATGGAACTGACCATCGCGCGTATTGCCGATGTTCTGCAGTCCGTGGAAAGCGATCTGCGGCGTCTCAATCGTGATGTGTTCGCCCTCGATCCCCGCAGGGCCAGCGTCTCCGCGGAGCGAGATTTGGCGGGAGTCGTCAAATTGCTCGGACATCGCAGCTCGCTCGTTGCCAACCTCAGGGAGAGTCTGCTCAGCCTCTCCCGGATTCTGCAGTTTTTCCTTAACAATGCCTCGCCCTGGATGCGCTCGCACTTGGCGGTGCAATTCCGGAGTGTCGCCCGGGACATCAAATCGCTCGATGAATACACCAGCCAGCAGGCCCAGGAGATGTCCTTCCTGTTGGAGTCAACGTTGGGGCTGATTTCCATCCAACAGAACCAGATCATCAAGATTTTCACCATTGGTTCGGTTCTGTTCCTTCCTCCCACGCTCATCGCCTCCATCTATGGCATGAATTTCAAGCGGATGCCTGAACTGGAATGGATCTGGGGTTATCCTTTTGCGCTGGGATTGATGTTGGTTGCCGCTTTGATTCCTTTGGTTTACTTTAAGGTGAAGAAGCTATTGTAGCGTTTGCCAAGGAAGGGCAAGTTTTTCCAAGGAGGAATGAACGGGGAACACCGACGATTGAACTTTCTCCTGGAGGGGATAACCGAAATGGCGGCCATGGTGTGCCTCCCATCGGGAGATCCACAAAGGCCGGTCGAGTGGCTCGATGAATGGGCTTGCGCCCTCCAATTCCGAGAGGTGACTCTCCTTGTCGGGGAGCGCATTGCCGCAGTCCGGGCCGCTCTGGAGCGCAATGACAGGACGACGGCCCTGCAGGCCTGTCTTGAAGAACCTTCCCTGCCTTTGTTGGCCAGAGGCCTGCACGGGGTGGACCAGACAATTCTGCGTGAATGGGATCTGCACTGTGTGCGGCGGACGCTCCCGAGGGTGGACCCATCCATCGCGCGAGGAATGATTGCGGAAGCTCTTCCCTCCAGCACCGCCTGGCCGCGTGAAGCCGGACTTGCGTTTGCCCGTCTCGCAGGCTGGCCGGGCCTGTCGGAAGCCCTGCGTGCCGGTTCGGAGGAATTGGCCCAATGCAAAACCGACTTGGAAGCGGCGACCACAAAGTTCAAGCTGGCCGAGGGCTCGCATGCTGAAAATGCCCGGTTGGCACTGCTGCAGCGTTTGCGTCTTCACGAGACACTCATGCTATGGGGAGAAGATCCCCAAGAGCAGTCCGCTGCCTGCCAGAAGATCCGGGCGGATCTTCTTCCCCCCGTTCTGGCCTCCCAAATCAGGCTCCTCGCTGCCGGATTGCCCGACACGGTTGCGCCAATCCACCAGATCCTGGCCCATTCACACGGGCTCGGGGTGGGACCCTTCGCGGTGCTGCCAGTGCTTCCTGACTGGGCCGCGAATCAGGTGGGGCAGTCGCTGCGCGAACTCCGCGATGCTGATCGACGCGAGTCGGTATTCCAGGCCACGGATGCCCGGGAGATTCTCGCCGCCGCCGAAGCCAGATCCGGCAAGCTGAGGTTCAGCGACTTTTCAAGTGGGGCCGATGCCCTGGCCCGCGCCATGCGGTTGGACCCCTCCGCCCACCGGGCTTCGTTCGAAGAACAGGAAACACGCCTGGCGTTTGAAGAATGGGCCCGGGATTTCTCGAACCTCACGGAATTGGGACGTCTTGAACAGCAAGGGAACCACAGGGCGGAACGCCTGCGAGCGGAAAAACCAAGGCAGAAAGAGGGATCGGAACTTCTTTCCCTCCGCACGGAACTGATCTCCCATTGGGAGGAATTCCAAAAAGCCCGAAAGCTGGTCCGGGGTAATTTTGTCGATGACACCGGGCTCTGCAAAACCGAACTGGTGGGCAAAGGCTGGCGGGAAGCTCTTGATAGCGTCACAGGTGAACTGCGACGTCGCTCCCGGATCCTTTGGACCCAGGTGGGGTCAGTGGTTGCTCTGGTGTTGATTGCGAGCGGCACCATTTATGGACTGCGCTTGAGCCATGCTGAAGCTGACTTGAGGGCTTCTGGATTGCGCGTGCTCATGTCCAACCGGGCCGTCGGGCCGGTGACGGAGGCACTTTCGGCTTCGCAACACAGCCTGAGCTGTTTCGGTACTTTTCGGTGGTTCCCTGTCTGGCATGAAGTCGAGAGGGAGACGCTCGAATGGATTCAGAAAGAACGGGACGTCATCGCACAGCTGGATCACTTGGTGGGCCAGTTGGGAAAATGGAAGGCCGAAGTGCCCGAAAGTCTGGAGATCCCCGCGAAGTGGACTGATCCGGATGCCCCCGCTTGTCTCTGGGCGCGAAAATTTGAGGAGGCCGCCATTCTTCAAAAAAAGTCGGCTCCAGATTTGGCTGCGGAAACATCGACCAGATTTCTCGCTCTCACCAAGGAGTGGGACAGCTTCCGGGTTGAACACCGGAGCAAATCCATTTCTCGGGCCAAAGCCGCTGTGGACCATTTCGCCCAGATTCTTCAGGCTGGGCGTGATCGGCGGGAGGATCCCGATCTGAAGCCCCTGCTGGGTGAGCTGGAAGCCTCTGTAGTCGAGCTGGATCTTCCCGGGTTGCTGCCTCTCGAACCTCTGACCGGGGAGTGTCGCATACTGGAAGAAATGCGGCCGGACGCTGCCTTGCGGCAACGGGTTTCCCAATGCCGTGAGGCTGGCGCCGCATTGGTTTCCGGATTGAGTGCCCAGTTGAAGTGGGAGGACTCTCTCCGTGAAGCCGCAGGGCAGGAAGCCTATCTCGCATTGCTGCTTCGGCAGCCCGTCAATGACGTGACCGAGCCTTTGCTGCCGCTTGGGATGGGGCAGCAGGGTGGCAAAGTTCTCCAGGCAATGCCCGGACACAGTCTGGTGGATCTGGTCTTCGGCAAGGATCTTCTTGCCAGCGCCAAAACGATCCATCACCACGCCTCTCCTGATCCGAGCGCTCAACCTTCCGGGGGGAATGGGCTGACTTCGGCCGCTCGGAAAGCCGCCGAGGCGGAAGTGAAGCAGACCATGGGACGTGCGGCGGTACCGTTCCCCGCACAACTGAATGATGCCGAGAAAGCCCTGCTCAACTCTTTGCGCTCTGACTGGATGATCCAGGACATCCATGTTTACCTTTCCTCGAACACCGGAAAAGTACAGAACTACTCCCGGGGCCTGCCGACTTCGAAGGAACTTCCGTTGGTTGCCGTTCCGGAAGGAGTTCCAGCCCCTCCGAAAGTCACCGAATATTCCGCCGAACTGTATTCACCGTCCAAGTCTCCCGAGGCGCTGGCGTTCATGAAGCTGACCAGCAAAGTAAGTGAAAATGCAGACGGGGCGACAACGGTAACGGGAGATGCCATGCCGCGGATCTCCGTCCCCAAATTGTCGGAGGAAAGCGCTTTCGCCCGGGAAGTGCTCCAAGCCCAATTCGATCTCTTTGCCGAACGTCCCAAGTTGTCTCTGCTGGTGATGGCCGATGCCCTGCTGTCACGCAAAGGTCTCAATCCTCTCTTCAAAGCACAAATACATCTTTGGATTGCTGATTTCATGCGGCAGAGGCCCGAGAGTTGGGGGGCCGGATGGACGCTTTTCCAGGCTGATGCCGAACGATTGCGGCAACTCTTTGTCGACAAGTCAGATCCTCCTGTGGCAGGCGGCGATTGGATGGTTCCCGCCAAAAATGAAAAATGGGCGAAACCCTTGGCCAGGTATTACGAATCCCTCGCCGGGAAATCGTATGTGGCGGAGCACCTTGCCACAGCGGCCGCTTTGGCCAAAGTGGAGACGGATCCCTTCTTGTGGTATGGCTTTATTGACGGGGCCGGGCGGGTGGTTCCCTTGTCTGGCGCTCCCTCCGGAAAAGAGATCTGGGGACTGCACCATGATGTCGCGCAGGACCGGGTGGTTCCCGCGATCTTGTTCCGCCTGGCAGCGGATGGCCGTTACGAGGAGGTCAACCACCCCATGGCTCTGACACCTCTTTACAGTGCCAGTGATTCCATGATGGCTCTTCGTTCCGAGTCGGAGAACAAGGCTCCGCTCAAAGTCCTGCTCGGGTATTGACCGGACTCACTCCGTCGAAACGGACCGGGGTTCCTCGCTCAGGGCGGCGGCGAGAGTGTGCCAGGCCAGGGTGGCGCACTTCACCCGGGGGGGGAACTTCCGGACCCCGGCAAGCGCCGCAATGTCACCCTGCTCCATGAGGTCGACCACCGGTTCTTCCCGACCGGTGAGAAGCTCAAGCACCTCACCGATTTTCTTGGCCACCCCTTCCCGGTCGAGACCTTTCACGGCGTCGGTCATGATGCTGGCGGAGGCCTTGGAGATCGCACATCCCTCTCCGGTGAATCCGGCGGCTTCGAGGGAGCCGTCTTTTTCCCTCACCTGAATGCAGAGCCGGTCTCCACAGAGCGGGTTGTAGCCTTCCGCCTCATGGGTGTGCGGATTGAGCTCCCCATAATGGTGGGGTCGTTTGTTGTGTCCAAGAATGATGTCCTGATAGAGATCGGAGAGGTCGTCCATGAATGGTGGTGGGTTCAGTCAAAATAGCGTTTCACTTTTTCCAGGGCCTGGACGAGACGATCCACTTCCTCCCGGGTGTTGTAAAAGGCGAAGGAAGCCCGGGCCGTTCCCGGTAGGCCTAGGAACTCCATCAAAGGCTGTGCGCAGTGGTGTCCGGCCCGGATGGCCACACCTTCAGTATCCAGAATGGTGCCAATGTCATGCGGATGGGCGGTAGCGAGGGTGAAAGAAAGAACCCCTACCTTTTCCCGTGCCTGACCAATGATACGGATCCCCCCGAGATTGCCGACACGCTCTGTCGCATAGGCGAGGAGTTCCTGCTCAAAGGCGTGCATGGCTTCCCAACCCACTCCCTCCAGATAATCGAATGCCGCCGCCAAACCAATGGCCCCGCTGATGTGCGGTGTGCCGGCTTCGAAACGCTCGGGTGGTTCACGGAAGGTGGAATGGGTCAGGTGGACGCGCTCGATCATGTCACCGCCGCTCTGGTAGGGAGGCAGGCTCTTCAGCTCGTCCCATTTGCCCCACAGGACCCCAATGCCGTCGGGTCCGAACACCTTGTGTCCCGAGAAGAGATAAAAATCGCAGCCCAACTCCGCGATCCGAAGAGGAAAATGAGGCACGGCCTGGGCTCCGTCGATCAGCACGAGGGCTCCGCACTGTTTGGCGAGTCGTGTCATTTTCACGACCGGATTCACCGTGCCGAGGGCATTGGAGACATGGGTAAACGCGGCCAGCCGGGTTTTGGGTCCGCAGAGAGCCGCGAAGGCTTCCATGTCGATCTCCCCCTCCGGTGTCAGGGGGGCATGGCGCAGGATCACTCCCCGTTTTTGGGCCAAAATCTGCCAAGGGACCAGATTGGCGTGGTGTTCCATTACCGTAAGCAGAATCTCATCGCCCGGTTGGAACCTTTCGGCCAACCCGTGTGCCACCAAATTCACGGCCTCTGTGGCTCCACGAACGAAGACCACCTCTCGAGCTGCGGCGACTCCAATGGCTTCGGCGATGCGCTCCCGGGCTCTGTCATAGGCGTCCGTGGCCTGCATGCTGAGGTAATGGACCCCGCGGTGGATATTGGAGTTCTCTTCGGAAAAGAAGCGGGAAACCGCGTCAATCACCGCCCGGGGCTTTTGTGAGGTCGCCCCATTGTCAAGATACACCAAGGGTTTGCCATGGATCGTGCGGGACAGAATGGGGAAATCGGCACGGATCCGGTCAATCGGGAAAGAGGACGTCATTTCTCCGGCAACATACCCGAGATGGGGCCGGCCTCACGCGAATATTGCCTTTTCAGGGCGCAAAGCGTTTTGGGTTCACCACTCGGAAGCGATAAAATTGGTCCAAGGGAGGGAGGGTGGAATCCTCCGGGTCGGCGGCATAGTCAGGGATGGAGGGATCATTCGGATCAACATAGCGCTCGATGATGGAGGAACCCCGGTAGTCGGCTACGACCTGATCGTAATCCGGATCCCAGGTGTCCGCGTCGGTGTTTTTGGCTTTTTGAAGCACTTGGGCCTGATAGTGTACCTTAAACGTGTTCGATTTGGTGGTGACTCGGGGGTAGATATGGGTGTAGGGGCGTTCCCGGCCATTGTCTCCGACCAGAGGGTGGTCTTTCCAGTATTTCCCGCTGGTCATTTGGTTCAAGTTTTTTGGGGTGTAGGTCCCGATCGGCATGGTTCCGCTGGTCCTCTCGCTGATACTTTCAGGGATCAGATGGATGTCACAGATTTCCGTGGCTGATTTGAAAATGGTACCCTTGTCGAACCGGCTTTGGAACTGCTCCAGGGTCAGGTCTTCATGGATCACAGATCTAAGGCTCCTGCCTTGCAGGGTTCCGCCATAGGGATTTTTGTTGGGATCATAGCCGATACCATAGCCGTTCCCCACTTTGTAATCTGATCCATGCGTTTTGGGAATGCACAGCATGTATTCCGATTTGAAAATTCCGCGCAGAGCCGTGCTCCGGGTGATGTGTTTAAAGGGCAGAATTTGGTAGTTCAGATTCACTTTTCCGGCGGTCGAGAGAGGTTCCGAAATGGCGTAGGGCTCCACTACCGGCATCCAGAAAAGATCGAGCCAGAGATGGTCCGGGGGGGAGGCCGCTCCCGGGTGGGAAGGAAAGCCACTTCCTTGCACATTCGGACGGAAGAGGAGTGTCTGCCAGGGTTTACCCGACTTCACGCCAGTGGGCAGGGAGCCGAACATGCCTGGCGATGGCAGGATGCGGTTGGGCGAAAAATAGGAAGGTGAGGCGGGTTCTTGGAGGGTGGAATCATAAAAATAGGGCAGCATGGTCTGTCCGATGGCCCCAGTGATGTAGAGGCGGCGCACATTGCCCTCGTCCGGTTTGTTGATGTAGGGTCCGTCCATGACGATGCCCATCCCATTGTCGAAATCCCCATATTGTTGGACATCCTTGGACAGGTCGTGATAAAGGCGGGCGGGCCAGGATGCGCCGTAACTCACCCCTGGCAGGAGATCACGATTGCTTCGTTCCAGACCGGCATTCTTTTTGTCGGCGGTGTAATTGTCCGCCCCGGTGAAACGACCGCCGAAAGAGTTGGACATCAGACCATGGGCGAATTTTTGCTGACCATAGGAAAAATGGGGCTGGTAGAGATCATCGGCGGGGCTATCCTGCAGCAAAAGGTGTTTCTGGGCCGCTGCGAGACGGACGTCACCGTGCCGGATCCCTACCCCTTGAACCGTGTCTTCGCTCCGGATCCAGGAGGCTCTGCTCAGTCGTCCCTTGTCCGTTTGGTCGAGATGGGACCCATCAAAGCCAAGACTCCAGTAAGGACGTCCGATGGAACCTCCCTGCGGGACATAGTTGCCATAGGTGTCTTTCACCACTTGGCCGTTGCCTCCACTGACGATGGTGGGCGCCGGCGCGCGGAAACCGGGGAAACGCATTTCGATTTCTTGGACCAACGTCCTGCCGTCAGCATCGAGGGTTTTTCCTTGGCTGTCTTGGCGGGGGCGAGAGTTCTCACTGGTTTTCCCGTTGATCCAGATTTTGATGACGGCTTTGCCCTCCTTCATTTCCATCCGCAATTCATTGGGGGTGTTTCCGGCTATTTTGAAAGGCAGGGTGACGTAGGCATACTGGTTGGTGCCAGGACATTCATCGAACAACCGGTCCATGGGGGCTCTCCTACCGGCGGGATTCAGAGGGCCTCCGCCTGTCAGTTTGCGTTGCAGGGTGCGGTCCGTCAAAAAAACGGTGTGGGGGACGACACCTCCGAAGGTGCCATCAGAGTAAGTCCCCGAAAGCGAGAATTCCTCCTGTCTGCCGCCGGGTGACCAGATGGCACGTTCCACCTTGCTGCCATCGGGACGGACCAGAAACCGGCCGGCCATGGCAGATCCACCATCGGAGGCCGGAAAGATCATGCCATCCGGGTCCCCTGACGAGAGTCCTTGGAAATCCACTTCCACTTCGTAATCGGAATGAATTCCGGCCCAGCCCAGGCTCGGACTGAACAGGTTGAAGATGAAGCCCGCTTGGATCAGTCGTTCCCCCCGTTTGAGACGGGTGACTTCGGCGTCGGTGACTTGCGTGCGATCGTATTTGCCCTTTGGCGCGGCGGCACGGTATTGTGGGTCCAGATAAGCCAATTGCCAGTTCCAGAACCGCGGGTTGAAGGCCGCCTTGAAATCTCTCTCGTATTGGGAATCATCGCCGGAAGTGAATTTTTGGCTGAGCTCCTGCAGCCAGACCGGCCAGTTGTCCATCTTCCAGGTGCCGTCATCGTTTTTTTCCATTTTGACGTTGGGAGGCAGAGGAGGGAAATTTGAATATTCAGGTTCTTTGGAGGGCTCGACACGCCAGTCTCCCCTCTCCAGGACCAGCTCAGCATGCTCGCGGATGCCAGGGCTGAAGGGTCCGCCATGTTCTCCGCCGGTTGACACCTCATAAGCGGAGAAACCTCCTCCGGCGCAGAAAATCCCCACCACGGCAGCATCCTGCACGGTAACGAAGCGGCCAAATCCCATCGTGTCGACGCCCTTGTAGTTGATTTCGATGGGGGCGACCTGTCCGAATCCTTTGTGGGATCTGGCATTGCCGGTCCCGGTGCGCCGTGGGTTGGTGTAGGTGGGATTGTTGTTGATGTTGGCCGGTTGGAAGGCCTGGGTCCAGCGGTCCTCGTAGAGGCTGTCGTCATGGAGGTTGGTGCAACGGATGTAATCAAAGATTTCTGTGAGGATTTGCAGGTGTTCTTCGTTCCCGTACTTGGAGGCGAAGGATACCCCGTATCCGGGATGATTGCGTTTCCCGGCTTCTGCCAAATAGGCGTAGATCTGCTGGTTGCGGGGTATTTGGTCGTAGTCAAACGAGGTGCTGTCCTCGTTTTTTCTTTGGAAGTAATACCGGTAGGGCTGGCTGTTCTGATCTTTCCTCCCCAATTGACCACAGAAGCGGACGAGCTGGTCGAAGGCTGTCAGGTGTCCGGCATCATTTGCCGATTCGACAAAATAGCTGGGCCAGATGGTGATCCGGGGTTGATTGAACAGGTTCACCTCCGGAGCCCGGCTCACGGTGGTGAGGAAGAAACGGGATTTTTCCAACAAGTCGACTGCGGCGGCTGGGGTGAGGGATTTCTGTCGCAGCAGGCTGCCTGCCTCCGGGAAAGTGTTCGGGGTCCGGTCCTCTTTCAGCAACACTTCATCATTGGTGGCATACAGTCGGTCAATATCAGCGGTGAGTCCTTTTTGGTTTTGGAAATCTGCCTTGCTCAGGGTGCGCGTGCCGACTTCCGACCCCCCGCCGACCACCCGAGGCACGATGCTGTAGAGCACCTCGATGGCCCTTCGTTCATTGGTGATGTCCTGCATCCCGGGGAGAAAAACGGGAGATAAAAACGTCGTGGCCGGGTGGCCAGGATACCGCTGCCATTCATGGTTCACTGGCTGGGCTCCGGCGAAATTTCGATCGATGTCCCCTCCTGTGAGGGGTGTCATCCAGGATGACCCACCGGCATGGACATTCGGGTTCAGCTTGCAGGTTTCATCATCCGCCCAAAAGGCAAATCGGCCCACGATGGGGTTGTCCTTCGAGGGGGCGGATTGTTCCGGTTGCGCAGGAACAAAGTGTTTCTCCTTGTCGACGGTGCCCAGAGTGCCGTCGCGCAATTGATAAATCCATTTCACTGGCATGGGGAGGGTGGGCTTCTGCAATTGGCGCTTGACCATCAGGTCGAACTCGCTCAACCCGACTTTGTCCACGTTCCAATCGAACCCTTCGATCCCGGCCTTGTCCTCGTTGGGCAGCCGCCGTTCCGCGGAAGGCCATTTCGGTTCGTCCCTGGCGATGGGATTGACGATGGGGTAGTAGACGCTCTTGCCCCGGATCACCGGTTCATTCAGGTCAACATAGGTCCAGGGAGCGCGTTGCCATTCCTTAAGATCATCATAATCATAAGAGACCAGCGCTTCCTCGCGAGTCTCCGTCATTTGTTCATCGGCATACAACTTCCAAGCTTTGTGGAACTTCCCCTGGTCATCCCAGGTGCGGATGCATCCCGGTTGGGAGGCCCAAACCCGGTTCCGGGAGGAAGTGGCTTCCCTAATCTGGGCAATGACCACATTGACCGCCGACTCGGCGATTTCCTGGGCCTGGAGTCCATCGGAATAGTGCACCGAGGAACTCCGCTCCGTCATCGACATGGCCAGAAAGGTCATCATCAGCACGGTGCAAAGGGAAACCACGGTCAACACCATGACTAAGGCGACCCCTCGCCGGGAGGCCCTGCTGTTACTCAAATTGGCTTTGAGGCGCTCTAGAAGGTGGCGGGGAGTGGTCATTGGCCGGGGACACGGGCACAGACTTGTTTTAGAGGCAGATACCTCACAGGGTCAATCAAAAACGAAACAGTTCGCCAAATTGTCACCGGCGACAGAGTTGCCTTGTTGGCCCAACTGTGTGGGTATTTTAGCGATAGGTGCTTGACGATTCCAGCAAAAATGTGGTAACAGAAAATCCTGCCCCCCCCGGTTGAAAAATTCCTCTATGACTCCGCATTGCCGCCAGCTGCTGTCGCCGGTATTCTTGTGTTGTTTCCTGCATTCCGCACCAGTCACCGCACAGGTCCGGGTCGTTGCTCCTGAAGAGGGCGCCGATCCGGGGCTGGATCAATTGACGCCGGTGACTCTTGTCGAAAAGGCTCGAGCGGCCTTTGAAGCGCGGGATTTTGCCACTGCCGGGAAGGGTTTCGAAACCTTTATTGCGAAGTATGGTGCGATGCCGGAAATGGCCGAGGCGGTACGGATCCACACGCCACTGTTGGCATTGAGCAAGGTGGCCGTGGGCCGGCATGAAGAGGCCCTGGATTGGATCGGCAAAAGCCTTAGGGATCCCAAATTGCCACTCGCGTTGGAGGACGAGTTGAGTTTCTGGCGGGGGATCTGTTTCCTTGCATTGGAACAATGGCCCGAGGCGCAGCATGCCTTGGGTGGATACTGGAGCGAGCCGAGGCACCGTGAGGCCAAACGGGTGGAGGCCTTGCTGCTCTTTGCCCATATCTATTTGCTGCAGGGATTCCCCGGGGAAGCCGCCGCTTTGTTGGGTGACCAGATTCCCAAAATCCGGACTCGGGCTCCGGAAGGCGCCGGTCGCGCTCTTGTGCTCAGGCTTCATGCTTTGCTGCTTTCGGATCAGGAAGAGACGGCGTTGCAGCTTGTCAAAGAAGTGTTTCCCCGCCTCGACAGCCTGGTCCAGGTCGCCAGTTTTCAGAGTCTGACGGTGGCTTTGGCGGTGCGGTTTCTCGAGGAACACCGCTGGCATGACGCCATCTCCTGCCTGCAGCGGATCTGGCCAAGAGACCGCATCCTCAAAGTCCAGGAAGAGAAGCGTCGGTTGGTGGAGGAACGTCTTTCCGGCCTATCGGCAGCGCCGGGAAATGAATCCCTGCGACAACAGCTGGGAAGCCTGGAAAAGCGGATTGTCCACGAAGTGGAGGCGATCGAAAAAGCCACGAATTTTGATTCCGCAGTGCGTCTTCGTTTGGCCACCGCCTATCAGGGGCTTGACCGCCACCGTGAGGCGGCCCTCATCCTAGATGACATGCTGGTGCGCATGCCTGCTGACGAGGTCGTGGACACGGCAAGTCTGACCGCGCTGCAGTGTTGGATGCAAGTGGAGCGGTGGGACCGGGTGGTGGATCTGGCAGCGCTCTACGAAGAGCGTTTCGGGAACGCCGGTCACCATCTGCCAATGGTGCTTTTTTTGAAGGCAGAAAGTCTCAGGAAGTCTGGGCGCCCCGCGGAAGCGGCGGTGGTCTGCGATCATTTGCTGGAACTGTTTCCCGAACATGACCTTGCGCCCCGCGCCCTGTTCCTGCAGGGGATTCTCTATCTGGAGCAGGATGACAACGACGGGGCGTTGTTTCATTTCGAAAAACTGCAACGCAACCATCCCGGGCATGAACTGGTGGAGGATGGGGTTTTCTGGTCGGCGATGGCATTGGCCTTCGACAAGCAGTATGCCGAATCACGCGAAGCCATGGGTCGTTACCTCGACGTGTACGGAGGAGAGACGGGGACTCCGAAGTATGGTCCGTCGGCCATTTTTCGCATAGCGGTCTGTACAGTCTCCCTGGCTGAATACACTCAGGCTGCGGACTTGTTCCGGGATTTTTTGGCGCGATACGCCGGTGAAGACGACGCCGCCGAAGCTCGCCTTTTGCTGGGTGATGCGCTCCTCGGGTTGGGCGAGATCGATGAGGGATTGGCCATCTACCGCATGATACCGCCCGCGTCCGGGAGGTTCTTCGAGGAGGCATGGTTCAAGTCCGGCAAGGCTTTCAAATTGACCGAACGCTACGAGGAAATGAAGCAGCATTTCGAGACGTTCGTAAGGGATCATCCTGATTCTCCTCGCCTTCCCGAGGCTGTGTATTGGATTGGCTGGAACCATCTTCGTGAAGAGCATCCCGATGCGGCTCGGAGCATTTATTGGGAGACTCTGCGCCGCCACGGGGACAATGCGGAGATGCCGGGCATGGAGGATTTGCTGAGTGCCCTGCCGAAGGTCTATCGTGATGGCGCGGAAGGGGGGGGGCGGGAACGACTTCTCGAGGATCTGGAGAAAGCCGCCCAGCAGGCCAACCGTGAAAAGAAGGCGACACTGGCGTTGCGGTGCGATTGGGCCCGCAGTGTCCTCG
>JADZAX010000086.1 GCA_020852405.1 Verrucomicrobiales bacterium | reverse complement strand
GGAAACCGACACGATCCATTTCACTCCGGTCCTGGAAGAGAAGACTCCCCGCGATTTCTCGGCCTCAAGGAGGGCCGGGTTCTGGGAGGCGGGCATCTGGGCCCGGGCAGGGATGGCCAGCACCAGTGCCGCCAGAGTGAGGAGAAAGGTCGGACGGGTCAAATTCATGAGCGGATTCAGATGATGGCGGCTTTGTAGACGCCGAGCAGGGCCAGCACGATGCCCAAAGCAATCGCGATGAAGAGGGATTTGGTAGGCCCGAGGGAGGTGCGTTTGCCGACCGTGATCATCGCGGCCATGGCAACCCAGAGCACGATTTTGACGATCACCCAGCTGGGGAATCCCAGCTTCAGCTTGGCCACCATGCCAAAGCCGGAAACGAGGGACAGCAAAAGTCCCGTGCCGAAAAGAATCGCCACGAGGCGGTTGATGTGGCTGCGGCCTTCTCCGCTGGCCAAGGCTGCGCCGAGTCCGGAAAAGATGCAGATGAGACCGATGAGATGGAGGATTTTATAGAAAAGAGGATCCATGAGTGATGAAGGACTTGGCGTGGTTGGATCTATTCATAGCGCACGTGCCGGACGCACTCAACAGAAAGCGGTGACGGGGGTGAGATTCCTCCTGAAGGGAGGATCACAGGGGGCGGAGCCGCCATGGCGCCGAACTAGGGCGCATGCTTCCCCTTGAGCCAGTTCGTCAGTGTTTTCACGTGGTCGATGAACACCTCGGACTCAAGCACCCCTCCGGCCGGCGTGGTCTTTTTGCCGGACGCATCGCGCATCGTTCCCCCGACGGTAATCCAGGCGCCCGAAGGGTCCTGTCCAGCCAGAATGACGCGGACCAGCTCATCCAACGCCAACCCGGTGGGGGTTTCGACTGGGGCCGGAGCATTGGCCTTGGCGGCACGGTAAGAGGCTTCGATCTGGTCCAACTCGGAATCACGGATAAACCCGTAGTTGCTGGCCAGTTTGTCATTCTCATACGTCAGGACATGGCCTTTGCCTCCCGGGCCCCGTGTGAAATAGACCGGGCGGTTCGTCCGGGGTTCATAGAAACGGGAAAGATGCCCGTCCGGAAGCAGGGACTTGCGGAAATAGGTCACCGCCCGGGGGATTGGCTCAAGATACCGGTCATCCTGGGTGGCCCGGTAGAGATCGATCAGCACCCGCATGGTGCTCTGGGATTCGTGGCTGGTGATGGCGGTGCATTCGAAGGCCCGTCCCCACACGGGATGCATCGCGGCATCATACTGTTGGGCCCAGCCCGGTTGAGGTTCGGGGAGCTGGGCATCGAGGAGAAATGCCCCGGCCTGTTTTGCCACCTCCAGATAGCGGGGTTCCTGGTAGCTCTTCCAGGCGAGGAGGAAGGTGGACAGAATGGTGCTTTGGAGATGGTCGTTGGTGACGTAACAGCCCGTGAAATCTTTGGGCCAGGTGCGGGGCCAATCTTTCGGCCAGGAGGCCTTCAGCACCGGGTAGAGTGCCGCGTCAGGCGGACCTCCAGGAAACGGAAACCGGTCATAGGAGGTGGCCCAGCCTCCATTGGGCGCCTGCGTTCCCATCAAAGACAGGAGTCCTTGCACTACCGCGTCGTGCACCATCTCATTGGCGCCCTTTTCCACTGCGTCGAGCCGGATGAGAAATGACAGGGCTGACTGGGTGACGTTGTCGTCCAACGTCGAGAGGTTGTTCTCATAGCGCCGTGTTTTCCAGACAGACCAGCCGCCTTTGCCGGTGCGCTCGGATTCGGGGGTGGGGTCCGGAAGGAGGGAACCATCGGGGGCTCGCCGATAACTGGCGCCGGACCTTCCCTTGGCGTCAAAATGGCCGGAGTAATACCATCCCACTTAATGCAACTGAGTCAGGGCGAGGGCTTTGCCAGTGTCCCGGGCGGCCGAGAGACAGGCGGGATCGTTTGTCGCCAGCCAGGCATCGAGGAACGCCTCTCCCACCGCGGGGGTTCCGGGAGGCTGGATCCAGATCGTGTCCGGTCCGGGAATGCCTTCCGCCTCGCGCAGACTGCCGTCCCGGCTGGTGCGGTAGACATAACCACCATGAACAGCGGCTTGCTTGTGGAAAAAGGAAACCCCCTTGACGATTGCCGCGGTGACGGCAGCCGGGGCGGGAGATTGGGCAGGCAGCGACGAAACCGCCGCCAGAGCGCCTACAAAGCAGAAGAGGCGCGCAAGGCGGCGGTTCATGACAGCAAAGGGGATGAAAAAGGAAATCAGCGTTTTTCGCGAGCGGTCTGCAGTTCCTTCTGCAGATGCTCGACCTGGCCTCGGAGTTCCTGAACCATGTGGCGAAGTTCCTGCAGTTCGCGATCTTTGGGATCGCCGGGCAGATCGCGCTTTTCGTTTTCGGCTTGGTGACGGCGGAATTCGTCCATCATCATTTCGACGCGGTGGCGGTATTGCGCGGCTTCGTCTTTCAACCCGGCTCTCTCCAGATTTTCGGCAGCCTCTTTGAGGTGCTGGACTTTCATGTGGAATTCGGCATCGGGGCTGCCGGGAACGGGACGGCGCATTTCGCCGCCTGGGCCGGGGAGGGGGGGAACGCCTTCGCGTGGTCCCATGCGGGCCTTTTCACCATCCCGAGGACCGACGCGCGGTGTTTCGCCGTCCTTAGGACCAACGCGCGGTTTCTCACCATCCTTGGGACCAATGCGGGGCTTGTCTCCGTCACGAGGGGCTCCTCCTTCGAGGCGGGGTTTGTCCCCTTCACGGCGGGCTTCGCCTTCGGCGCGGGGTTTGTCCCCTTCACGGCGGGCCTCGCCTTCGGCGCGGGGTTTGTCCCCTTCACGGCGGGCTTCGCCTTCAGCGCGGGGTTTGTCCCCTTCACGGCGAGCTTCGCCATCGACACGTGGTTTGTCGCCCTCACGGCGGGCTTCGCCTTCAGCACGTGGTTTGTCCCCTTCAGCGCGGGGCTTTTCGGGCTCCTGGGCGGGAGCGATCGTCCACGCAGCGGAGGCGAGCACGAGGATGGAGGACGCGGCCACAAGGTGGCTGCGCCATGGCGTGGAGCGGGGGGTTTTGATCATGGTGATGCGGCGTTTTATTTCTTGATGTCGATGGGAAAATCCAGTCAGAGCTGGAGAGGCTGAGAGGCGGGGCGGAGACGATGCGAGAAACCCCAGGAGAACCTGTCCATAGGTTTTTTGCTGATGCGGAGCGAGAAGTCGGAGCACCGAAGCGTCGCAAGCAAGCTCGCGGTCAGCCCGATACGCGCGGACCATCAGCCAGACGAGGGGATTGAACCAATGGAGGGTTCGGGCTGCAATGGCCAGCCAGTTGCACCAGAGATCGTGCCGGCGCAGATGGATGAACTCGTGGAGCAGGATGCACCGGAGTTCAGCCGGACTGTAGTCGGTTCTTGGCAGAAGCAGGCAGGGGTGGCGCAGTCCGCATACGGCGGGACTGGAGAGATCCGGGGCGATGAGGATCCGGGCGGCGCGGCTCAGTCCGGTTTCCGCGGCGTGCAGGCGGACAGCACGGAGCAGGGCCGGATCCCGGCACTCCTGGAGTCGTCCCCGCCAGCGGGCAAAGCGGGCATAGGCAATGATTTCACGCATTCCGAAGAGGACTGCCCCGGTCGCCCAGAGGGCCGCCATCAAGGTCATCCAGGAAAACGTGAGGGCCGGAACTGCCGGCGCAGCGGGTTCCGGGAGCGGTGCGACGACCTCTCCGGAAGCGTAGCCTACCTCCGCAAAAATCGCGTCGGATTCATCCAGAGTCCAGTCGGTCAGGGGCAGGGCGGCGTCGGATGCCGCAGGGCTGGCAGAAGGAAGTGGGGCTGCGGCCATGCTCCAGCGGGGCTGGGGAAGCAAGGACCAAGGACTCCACGCGCTCGCCAGCGGCAAGGGCACGACCAGCCTGATCAGGATCAGTGTCAGCAGGCACGTGCGCCAGGCCGGGGATAACCAATTGGACCGGGAAAGGAAAAGACCTGCGAACAAAGCCAACGCCACCCCAGGATGTAGCACCGTCGGGGCGATCCAGTGTTCAAAGACTCCGGTGATGGACGGAATCTGGCTCATTTTTCCTGGCCTTCGTCTAGGAGGCGTTTCAATTCATCGATCTCTTCGGCGGAAAGCTCCGTGGATTCCACGAATGTGGCCAGAAAGGGAGCCAGGCGTCCATCGAAAACGCGCGAAATGAAGGAATTGCTGGCGGCCCGGCGACACGTCTCGGCATCAAAGAGAGGATGATAGAGGTATTCTCTCCCGTTTTTCTCGAAGCCCAGGGCTCCCTTCTGCACCAACCGGCCCAGCAGGGTCTGGACGGTGCGGATCTTCCAGGTCCGTCGGTCCTGCAGGCGCGCGTGGACTTCGGGCGCATTTGATCCCGGGGTGTCCCAAAGAACTTTCATGACTTCCCACTCCGCGTCGGAAATGGTTGGAATGGCTTCGTCGGAATTCATCAAGGGCTCTGGAAAAGGGGGAACCGGAAATCAACCTTTGGATTCGGGCCGTTTTGAACTGCGTCCACTTTCGGTTTCACTGCTGCGCTTTTCACCGGTTTCACTGCTGCGCTTTTCACCGGTTTCACTGCTGCGATTTTCACCGGTTTCACGATTAGTACCCCGTTTGGTCCAGTTGGCGAATTCCTCAAGGGAGAGGCTTTTGCTTTTGTCGGTGTCGTATTCACGCAGGGAGTCACGGATTTCCTTCCGTTGCCGCGAGTCCAGCGTGCCATCGCGCATGGCCTCGATTTCCTCCCCGGTGACCAGACCGTCCTGATCTTTGTCATAGGCGGCAAAAATGCGCCCTTCTTTGGTATTGGCGGACGACTCCCCCGGTTTTTTGGTTTCCGCGTTGGTGTTGGTACCCGTTTTGGACTCCTGACTTCCCTTCGCACCCGACTTGCTTTCCGGGCTGTCCCGTTTCGTTTCCTGAGCGGCGAGATTGAAGGTTAACAAGGAAAAAAGGGAAGTCAGAACAAAAAGGGGCGTTTTCATGGCAACTCAAGGGCTTGGTTTACGAATGTAATCAGTTTTAAACTACAGCCGTAATCGGTGCAAGAAGAAAAAATTCCGCCAGAGCAAATTCTTCTAAAATGCCGGCCGACGGGATGTTGCCTCAGCGTCGACGGAGGACAATGCCAAGAGCGGAGGCCTTCACGGGCCTCGGTTGGACTGAGAGATCCTCAAAATGCCACCACTCATTGGGAATGGTGGAGAACCCGGCGCCTTTCATGGCGGACTGGAGTCGTTCCAGGTTGAGGCGGATTTCCGGATCGTCTCCCTGATATTGGGAACTGGCCCGGGCGGAGAACACATCAAAGCCTGTCGGCATGCGCATTTCCCGGCCGGCAGCGTCGACCAACGTGCAATCGACGGCGATTCCGGAGCAATGGAGCGACATCAGCACGGAGGGAGGCAGGACATAGCTTGGGTTGCGGGTGGCGTCCCACAAGGCTTGCTGGGCTTCCACGGGACGCCACGCATCATAGATTTTCAATCCGTAGCCCTGGCTCTGCAGCGTGGCTTGGGCCCGGGCTAGTTTGGCGGCTGTGTGCTGATGCAGGAGGCAGGGGAATTGGGCGGGATAAATGGCCTTTCCCGCGCCATTCCGAGTGGTGGCGTAGCGGGGGTCGATTCTGATGCCCGGTATTGCCGCGACGGGGGACAGCCCCTCCGCCCTTGCCCGGTCGATCGTATCCGAAGCGACCTCTCCCGAACGGCTGGATCCGAGGCCCGCGCAGTTGGCGAGGAGGCACATCACTCCGACAATCAGAAGGGGCGGAATGATGGTAGAACTGGAAGTCATCGTAATTCTCCAGAAATATAAGCTTTATAGAAATCAAAAGAAAGCTTAGAATATTGCATGACTTTGTCTTCTTTTTCAAGGCTGACCCTCACGTCGCCTGAACTTCTGCTCCATCCGGCCTTGCTTGGTATCATCTTTGCGATGGGGGCCACGATTGGATCGTTCCTCAATGTGGTGATTTACCGGGTGCCAATCGGATTGAGCGTCAATCAGCCGAAACGTTCCTTCTGCCCGAACTGCAAGACCCAGATCCCTTTCTATTACAACATCCCTCTGGTGAGTTGGCTGCTCCTGCGCGGGAAATGCAAATGGTGTGGAACACGGATCGCGTTCCGCTATTTCGCGGTGGAATTCCTGACCGCGCTGCTCTTCCTTGCGGTCTGGAAAACGACCGTAGTTCCCATGGGCGTTGGCGCGGCGATTGCGTTGTGCGTCTTCTCCAGCCTTCTCATCGCGGCCATTTTCATTGATATCGACCACTTCATCATTCCGGAGTCCATTACCCTGGGGGGCTTGGTGGTGGGACTGGTTGCGGCGGCGGTTTTTCCGAAATTGTTCGGCGAGACAACGCATTGGCGATCCCTGCTGCTCTCACTGGGAGGGGCCGCCGCAGGCTATGGTCTGATTTGGTCGGTGGTCACCTTGGGCAAAATGGCCTTCGGCAAAATGAAACGGGAATACACCGAAGCGGTCCATTTTGAGGTTTCGCAGCCGGAAGGTTCCGAAGAACCCATTATTCAGCTGGGTGAGGAAAAATTGCCTTGGACCGACGTCTTTTTTCGACCCACCGACCGGCTCGTGATCAATGGAGCGGATTTCCGCTTCGATGGTGAAGTCCGGGGGGAACCTGGCGCCACTCAGTTGGTGGCCTGGGCTGGAAAATTTGACGTTGGGGGCGCCTCCATCCCACTGGATGAAGTGCTCTGTGTCACTGGAACCTGTCTCAAGGCCGAAATTCCCAGGGAAGCGATGGGGTTCGGCGACGTGAAGTTCATGGCCATGATCGGTGCTTTCCTGGGGTGGCAGGCCGTTCTCTTCACCCTGTTCATCGCTTCCGTGGTCGGAGCGGTGGTGGGAGTGGTGCAAAAAACTGTGGGCCGGGAGGAGTGGGCACGCCCACTCCCCTTCGGCCCTTATCTGGCTCTGGGAGCCTTTGTTTGGTTGTTTGCTGGGCCGGTTTGCGTGGCCTGGTATTTAGGTCTGCTGCATCCCGGCGGGGGGTAAGATCAATGTTCCAAGGCCATCATCGCCGCCTTGGAGATCTGGGACAATTCACTGGCAGGCATGCCGAGCTGCACGAGGCTTTTCAGGCCGCTCAGCGCCGAAACCAAGTAATAACCAAGGGATTTGGTGGCGGTGGTCGCCTTGATGCTGCCGTCGCTCTTCCCAATGGCCACCGCGTCGCTGAGGACATTGGAGTATTCTTCCAGAGCCCGGTGGGCGACCGGAAGCAACTGGGGATTTTCCGATGCCAATTCCCGGACGGAGTTCATGATGAAACTGGACCGGGGACGGAGATCGCTGGCAGTGTTGAGGAACACGGTTTCGAAAAACGCGCGACCCGAGGGGGAGTGCTCCAGAAGACTGCGCAGTTCGGCAATCATCACGGTAAGGTGGCGGTTCATGCAGAGAGCAAAGAGGTCTTCTTTGCTTTGGAAGGCATGGTAAAAACTGCCACGGGAAATGCCCATGCAATCGAGAAGATCGCGGAGGGACGTAGCCACGTAGCCTTTTTCCCAAAACTTTTCCATGGCCGATTGGATGGCTTCTTCCTTGTCGAATTCAAGGGGTCTGCCGACGGAGTTTTTGACTGGGGGGGTAGGTTTCATTCCCCTACTAAACCAATTGGTTTATTTGTAGGCAAGAAAAAAAGTGAAAAAGATGGTATACAATTATAGAGGAATGTAGGTGCCGTTCTTGGCTCAGCCCATCGTGGTTGTATTTTGCCAAGTATCAACAGTTTGAGTCATTTGGCCTGCTTTGATGATGCCTCCCTGAATCACCGCCAAAAATTGTGAGCGATTTTCCAGAAGCTCGATTTTTTCCAGAACATCACCGTCCACAACCAGGAGATCGGCGAGTTTTCCCGGCTCCACAGTCCCAAATTCCTGACCGCGTCCCATAATTTCAGCTCCAGTTTGCGTGGCGCAGTGGATGGCCTCCAGCGGGGTGAAACCGACGTCTTTGACGAAAAAACTGATCTCCCGGGCGTAGTCTCCGTGAGGATTCCAGCCAAAGCCGTAATCGCCCCCCAGTCCGATGCGTCCCCCGGCGCGCAGAATGCGCAGGGCGGAGGCCGCGCCATGATCCAGCGTTTCCTGGTGTCCATCGATGACCGCCTGGGACAGGCCGAACTCCGGTCCCCGCTCCACACTGGCCTTCTCAAAATACAGCGCTGGCACGCAGGGGACGTCCCGTTCCAGCAGCATTTCGAGGGCTTCATCGTCCATGAAGGTGCCGTGCTCGATGCAGTCGTAACCGGCCCGCAGGGCGTTCTTGATGCCTGCCGTGGCCCGGCAATGTCCCGTGACTTTGAGTTTGTGATTGTGGGCCGTCTGGACCACCGCGTTCATCTCGTCGAAGGTCATGCAGAGCGTGTGGTGGTCATTGGTGTCCGGCGCGGCCGCATCGCCCGTCGGATAGGTCTTGACCCACTCAATACCGTCTTTGACGAGGGCCCGGACCGCGGCTCGGGCTTCACTGGGGCCGTTGATGATGAAGACCAGGCCGTCCATGCCGATCTTGCGGAATTCCGGATTCCAATCCATCAGGCCGCCCGCGGAGCAGATCTCCCGTCCCGAGGTGGCGAGACGGGGGCCGGCCAGCAGATCGCCCTCAATGGCGCGGCGCAACCAAACATCGACATTGAACAGACAGCCTCCGCTGCGCGCGGCCGTGTAACCGCATTCCAAGGCCAGTTTGGCATTCACCGAGGAAAGCAGGCTGACGTATTCGACAGGGTATTTGATGTCGAGATCCTGGAGTTCCAGGACATTGAAATAGGTCGCATGGAAATGGGCTTCGACCAGCCCCGGAAGAATGGTGCCGCCCTTGGCATCGATCACCTTGGCTCCCTCCGGGACTGGCGGGGCTCCGGTCCGGGATCCGGCATAGGTGATGCGGCCGTCGGTGGCGAGGACCACGGCATCGGGGATGGCGGGAGATCCTGTGCCGTCGATGAGTTGGGCGTGATGGAGGTAGAGGTGGCCGGTCGCGGTTTTCATGCAGCAAGGGAGGGACAACAAGGGAGTCCGGATTCGGCTCCCGAAGTATTAGAGCACACTGTCCTGGGATCAGGCAGCGGCGCGAACGCGTTCTTCGAACAGGCCGGAAGTTCACCCCACCAGTGGGGCGGGGGATTTCATTTCGCCGTTGCCGGCTTTTTGAAGAATTTCTTGAGCACTTCGCGTTCTGCGGGCACCAAGGATTCCCGCCAGACGGCATCGCCGCCCTGGCCCACGCCGGTGACTGCTCCCGCCTGCTGGGGGCCCCGGGGTGTTTTGTCGAGGTCGAACTTGGTCTCGCCAACACTGATCAGCTCCCCCGGGGCGACGTGGCTGAGATCCGGGTTCTGCAGAGACTCCAGATTTTTCGTCCCCAGTTTGTTTTCATCTCCAAAGGTGAGAGGAGCCGTGCCGGGGCCCCGGCGGGTGCCTCCATTGCCCGGACCATCGCCTTGTCCCTGGCCCTGCCCTTGGCCATGGCCCGATTTGCCGGGACCGGTGCCTTCCTCCAAGGTCGGCAATCCTTCCCCGCTGCCCGCGCATTTCTGACAGGCCGCCGAACCCTCCTTGAGCGCCTTTTTGAGTTGGTCAAGCTGCTCCTGGCTCAGGCTGCTTAATTCCATCGCCCCCAATTGCGAAGGGTCGATTTGACTGAGCGCTTGCCGCATCGCTGAATTCATCGGCAGGGCACCGGAATTCAGGCCCTGCACCGCCTGCTGATAGTCGTTGAGGACTTTCTCACGCTCTTCCTGGCTCAACTGGCCGGAGTAGTTTTCCAGAGTGCTCAGCCCGCGCTCGGCGGTCGCCATTTCGTTGCCGAGGTTCTGGATTTCGTGGCTCAGGCTTTGGCGGAGGCTGTCGGTGGCCTCAAGGCTGGAGTGGCTGAACCATTCCGATTCCGGCTGGGATTTCAATTCTTCGATTTTTTCCTGGACCTCTTCGAGCGCTTTTTCCTCGATGATGTTCTGCTCTTTGAGCGTTTCGACGTAGTCCTCCAGTTGATCCCATCCGGAAGGCTGGCTGGGTTTGGGGCGGGTGGCCTCGACCGGGGTCACCGGGATGAGGAGGGCCAGCAGCACCACCGCCACGGAGGCCGCCACGGGGAGCAGGGTCATGCCCCAGCGCCACCGGAAACCGGCCGGAGTATCGGTTCCAGCAGGTGACTTTGCCTGCGGCCACTCCCCGACGCCCGCCGCCGCGCAGGTCAGGGCATTGCACAGGCCGAGGCGATCCTCGATCCGGACCAAGGCCTGGGCCGGACGCATGAACCGTCTCCGGGCCCACCAGTAGGACCCCGCCAGGGCCGTCAGGGTCAGGACGCCCACCGGAACCAGAAACCAGAGCGAGGTCAGGGGCATGGCAAAGGTCCGCAGGAGGACAATGGCCGTCGCGGAGAGGATGGCGAGCGTCACCAGCAAAGGATTGAGACGGTCCAACCACCAGCCAGTGTTGTATTGGAGGCACAGTCGGCGGGCCAACGTGAGCCAGCTGCGGGAATCGGGTGTGTCCGGCATGGCAGGAAAGGGGTTGAAGGTGGTTGCTGGATCGAGAATACTCCGTTCCTGACCCGGATGCCAGTCTGAATCCGCACGATTCATCCGGCATTCTGGAAAGGAACCCGTCCTTCCCGGGAACGGATTTCCCTCCTGACCATCATGTCCCGCTATCCCAAAACCCTGTTCGCAGAGTCACTCACCGGCCACAGTGGCACCCTGGAACTCATGGATGATCTGGGAGCCGCGCTGGCGCTCCACCGGGATCGGATGCGGCTCTTGGGCGGCGGCAATCCCGCGCACATTCCCGCGGTTCAGGCGGTTTGGCGGCAGGCGATGGCCGATCTCCTGGCTGACGGCCCCCGGTTCGACTCCGTGCTCGCGGACTATGATCAGCCGGCGGGAAATCCCCGGTTCCGCGAAGCGGTGGCGGGTTATCTGAACCGGGAATGCGGATGGAATCTGACCCGGGAGAACATCGGGGTCACCAGCGGTGGTCAGACCGCGTTTTTCCTCCTCCTCAACCGCTTTGCCGGAACCCTTCCGGATGGGTCCCGGCGCCGTATTCTGCTGCCGGTGGTGCCTGAATACATCGGCTACTCCGACCAGGGCGTGGCGGGATCGCGGTTTCAGTCCTGCCGGCCTCGCATCGACCTCCTGGGAGATCGGGAATTCAAATACCACGTTGATTTTGAGAAGGTCTGCGGAGAGTTCCCTGATCCGGTCGGGGCCATCACCGTCTCGCGTCCGACCAATCCGAGCAGCAACGTCCTGACCGACGACGAGATTCGGAGGCTGGCCGCGTTGGCGAAGCAGAAGGGGGTGCCCTTCATCCTCGACAATGCGTATGGTCTGCCATTTCCCGGCGTCATTTTTGAGGACGTGACCCCGATCTGGACGGAAGAAATGATTCTGACGCTCTCGCTAAGCAAAATCGGTCTTCCGGGCACCCGGACCGGCATCGTGGTGGCCCATCCAGACATCATCCGCGAGGTTGCCGCGATGAACGCCATCGTGGGGCTGGCCAACAACAATCTGGGACAGGCGCTGACGCTCGGCATGATCGAGAGCGGTGAGATCGGCCGGCTCTCGCGCGAGGTGGTCCGTCCTTTTTACGCCGGGCGGGCCCGGTTTGCGATTTCTTTGATGCGCGAATGTTTGCCCGCGGACCTTCCGTGGCGCCTTCATCGCAGCGAGGGAGCTTTCTTTCTCTGGCTCTGGCTGCCGGGATTGCCGGTGACGACGCGGGAACTCTACCAGCGGCTCAAGGCCCGCGACGTCATTGTGGTTCCCGGGGAACACTTCTTTTATGGGTTGGATGCCGGGTCTGATGACTGGCCGCACCGAAGGGAGTGCCTCCG
>JADZAX010000085.1 GCA_020852405.1 Verrucomicrobiales bacterium | reverse complement strand
GGCCGTGATCGGAGACCGCATCGTGGTTTCCCAGCCGCCCAACATGCTGGTTTATACCGACAAGAACGGGGACCGGGTCTTCGAATCCGGTGTCGACACACGGGACGTGCTCCTGACGGGATTCAATGGCCGCCAGCATGACCACAGCCTGCATAGCGTCACCGCCGGGCCGGACGGCCTCTGGTATTGGAACCAAGGGAACACCGGCGCCCAGTTCACCGACAAATCCGGAAAAACCTTCCGCATGGGGAGTCCCTACCAATTGCAGGACATCGCCGGCCAGCGGAGTGACGACGGTCAGGTCTGGATTGGGGGATTCTCCGCCCGGATGAATCCTGACGGCAGCCAAGTCACCATCATCGGCCAC
This sequence comes from Verrucomicrobiales bacterium, assembly GCA_020852405.1. Classification (GTDB taxonomy): domain Bacteria; phylum Verrucomicrobiota; class Verrucomicrobiia; order Verrucomicrobiales; family DEV007; genus JACKQE01. The sequence continues at coordinate 16,478 of JADZAX010000085.1, read as the reverse complement.
AACTACCGCAACAGTTACGAACAGGCGATCACGTCGCTGGGCGATCTGTTCCAAAGCGACAATGATGATCCTCCGGCGTGCCGTGTCACCGCCGTGATGGAGGGGGGCAATGCGGGCTTTGCCTCGGCCGACGGGCAGCGCTCCTGGGGCGCGGACAAACGTCCCGGACAGGAGACACCGGTCGCGGAGTGGCGTCAGGAAGATCCGGGACCGATGCCGGCCGGCGACGTCTATGGCGGAGGCTCTCCCACCGGAGTGGCATTTTACGAGACCGGGGCCCTCGGTCCGGAATGGACGGGGTTGCTGCTGGCCTGCGAAGCGGGCAAAAACGTCGTTTTTGGCTACCTTCCGAAACTTGATGGAGCCGGCTGGAAACTGGACCGCTTCGATTTTCTCACGTCGAACAAGGAGAAAGAGTTCGCAGGCTCCGACTTCCTGGGAGGAAAGCCCACCGGAGAATTGAAAACCCGCTTCCGCCCCAGTGATGTCACCGTCGGACCCGATGGGGCGATTTATGTGGCGGACTGGTTTGATGCCCGGGTCGGTGGTCACGGGACCTTGGACGACCGGACTTCCGGCACCATTTACCGGATCGCTCCCAAGGGATTCAAATCCCAGGTGCCCCGGTTGGACCTTTCCACGGTGGAAGGGGAGATTGCCGCGCTGAAAAGTCCCGCGGTGAACGTGCGGCACAGTGGGTTCGTCCGGCTCAAGGCCCGGGGGGATGAGGCCATTCCCGCGCTCCTGGAGCTTCTCAAGGATCCGAATCCCTATCTTGCCGCCCGCGGGGCGTGGTTGCTCGCCCAACTGGGGGAAGCCGGGGCCTCCAAGGTGAAGCCATGGTTGGAGTCACAGGATGCCGGGCAGCGCCTGGTGGCCTTTCGGGCCCTGCGGCGGGCCGGGATTGATATCAACGCGATGCAGGAAACCCTGGCAGGCGATCCCTCTGCCGCGGTGCGCCGCGAGGTGGCCCTGTCGCTGCGCGGATCGAAGGCGGAGGACAGCGTGGCCTTGCTGGTGAAGATCGCGGAGCCGTTCGACGGTCAGGACCGTGCCTATCTGGAAGCATTCGGTCTTGGCAGTGAAGGCAAAGAGCGCGAAGTCTTTGCGGCGGTGGCGAAGAAACTCGGAGGGACGGCCGACACATGGAGCGATGCGTTTGCCTGGATCGCCTGGCGCCTGCATCCGCCGGAAGCCGTCAACGACTTCAAAACCCGTGCTCTGTCCGCCAAACTCTCCCCGGAGCAGCGCAAACTCATGCTCACCGCGCTGGCCTTCGTCACCAGCCGCGAAGCCGCCGGGGCCATGATTGAGCTGGCCAACACCAAAGATTTCCCCCTGAAAGACCTCGCCAACTGGTGGCTTTTCAACCGCATGGGCAACGACTGGAAGGCCTACGATGTGCAGGGAGGGATGAAGGCTCTCGGTCTCTACGATCCTGAGAATGTCAAGCTCACGGCCATGGAAATGCCAGCCCCCATCAACAAGGCCTCTCCTCTGCCTCCGGCGGAGGAAATCCTGGCGTTGCCCGGTGATGCGAAGCATGGAGGGGAAGCCATCGCGGTCTGCTTCACCTGCCACAAAGTGGGCAAGAACGGCGTCGATTTCGGTCCAGAACTGACCACCTTCGGTCGGCAGCAACCTCTTGAGGTCATCGTCAATGCGATCAGCTCTCCCTCGGCTGACATTTCACATGGATTCGAAGGCAGTGAAGTCCGTACGACCGACGGACTCACCATCACCGGAATGGTGTTGTCGAGTGGGGATCCTCTCATCATCAAATGCATGGGAGGACTCGTGCAGACCGTGCCCCGGAAGCGGGTGGCCACGGTGAAGCCGTTGGGCCGTTCCTTGATGTATGATCCGCAGACGCTGGGACTGACTCCGCAAGTGATCCGCGATATCGCGGAGTATTTGAAAAGCCTCTGAGGGCGGCCATTGGAGGTCGCTCCTAACCGGAGTGGAGTGGGGGACAATGCGGGGTCTGCCGGGGGGACGTCGTACGGTCGAAAAACCTCTTTTCTCCGGTCCGTTTTTTGGCATCTTCAGTGAATACGATCCTCCCGGCCGTCGTCTCACAAAAAAACCGAGGAACAGGTTCCCTTCGGGCTCTCCGCACCCTAGCCATGAAATCCCACGTTTTCTGCACTGCCTGCCGCAGCCTCCTGATGGTTGCTTTTTCGGCCCTCCCCGGATGGGCTGGCCTACACGCCCAGGATCGAGTCGCCTTGGTCATCGGAAACAATGACTACGCTGAAGGAGGAAATTTTCCCGACCTCGACAATTGCGTTCACGACGCGGCGCTGATCAAGAACACCCTCGAAGCGGTTCACTTCAAGGTGTTCTTTCTTGAAAACGCGACCCGTTCCCAAATGGATGAAACCTTGGAGTCGTTCGAATCCTCGATCACCAAAGGAAGCACCGCGGTGTTTTACTTCGCCGGACACGGGATCGAGTTCAACGGCAAGAATTATCTGATGGGCACCAATGCGAAGCTCCAGGCCCGCAGCCGGATTGGGGAGGAGGCCATGGATGCCGAGACCTTTGCCGGCGCCATGATGCTCGCCGGAGCCAAGAGCAGTTTTCTTTTTCTCGATTGCTGCCGGGAAGTGCCGAATGATGCGGGTTGGCTGACCCGGGGAATCAAAAAGCGCGGTTTGGCGGAATTGCACGTCGACGGCGACATCATCATCGCTTATGCCGCCAAGCCGGGGCAGTCCGCCCTGGACGGTCAGGATGGCAACAGCCCTTACGCCAAGGCACTCTCGAAATGGCTGCCGAGTGGTCTGAAACATGGCGACATGTTTGAGAAAGTGCGGCTGGAAGTCCACGAGGCGACGGGAGGCGCCCAGAGAACCTGGGAGACGGGCAGCTTTCTGACCCCGTTTTTCTTCTCCGATTCCCCCGGGAACGCCATCGCTTCCGGGGCCGGGACTGCGCCGTCACTCCCGGTGGCTCCGGTGATGACGGATCCCAAAACCGTGGGCAACGGCCGAGATGAAGGATCCCTCAAGACGTTCCAAGCCCGGATGCGCAAGGTGTTGGTTGATCATCCCAACACGGCCAACGATCTTGAATCCTACCGCAAGCGCACCGTCGCCGTGGTCCGCGCCATGGAGGAAATTCCTTTGGATACCCTCCCCAAAGATCTGCAGGAAGCCTTCTCCGATTTCCTCGTTCCGATGCAGACTGAGGCGGGGATCTTGGCCGAGATCCCTACGGATTTCCCCTATGGCAAGCCGGACGAGATCACTGCCTGGAGCGAGAAGGTGGGACGCACCAATCCCGATCTCGTTGCCCGCGTGGCCTCGATCCCCACTTTGGAGCAACACATCCAGACGGCCGGTCTGAAAGTGGACGGCGTCATGGCGAAGTACGGGATATTCATTCCCGACACCAATGCGAATACGAATGCCACCCCTGCACAGTCAGTTGGACGTTCCCCAATGACCCAGCAGGAGACGCTTCAAGCGTTCAAAAAACAGATCACGGATATCGTTCAGAACAACCCCGCCCCTAATGCCAACGCGGGCAATGCCGCGCAGATGCGGTATCTTAAAGCGCTGGCGAACCGCGCCGAAAAGGTCAGCACCGAGGGGTTGCCCGAGGATCTCAAGCAGGCTTACGAAGGGTTCGCCAATCCGCTCATCCAGATCCGGGATGTGCTGGATGAATTGCCCGCCAACCTCCCCTGGGATGATGACAAGGCCATGTATTCCTTTGGTGAAAAACTCGCGAAGAGCAATCCGGAGCTTGCCCAGCGTCTCATTGCGGTCGGATCACTGGCCAATGATTTCGAAGCGGCCGGGACCAAAGTGGACCAAGTGATGGCCAAATACGGGATTTTGGTTCCCTCGCCGTAAGTCGGGGCACTCCCCCTCTTTTCCAGATTGACCTTGGCGTCATCCGTAGTTGAGTAGGGCGCTCCTCCCGCTCTGGTTGGAGTCGGCCCTTTTTTTGTTTTTCATGTCCACCGAGATCCATCCCACCGCCATCATCGACTGCAGCGCGACGATCGGGGATGGCGTGCGGATCGGCCCCTACTGCATCATTGGAAAACATGTGGAAATCGGGGACGGTTGCTGGCTCCAGCACCATGTCACGGTGGAGGGACCGACGCAGATCGGCCCTGACAACCGCTTCTTTGCCTATGGTTCGATCGGTCAACAGACCCAGGATTTGAAATACCAGGGCGAGCCGACGTATCTCAAGATTGGCAAGGGCAACACCTTCCGGGAATTCGTTACCGTGAACCGCGCCACCGCGCCGGGCAGTGCCACCACCATCGGCGATCATGGAAATTTTCTCGCCTACACCCACATCGCCCATGATTGCGAAGTGGGGGATTACGTCATTTTTTCCAACAACGCCACCCTCGGTGGCCACGTCAAAGTCGGCGACCATGCCATCATTGGTGGGCTCACGGCCGTGCACCAATTCTGCCGCATCGGCGAGCATGCCATGACCGGAGGGTGCTGCAAGATTGTGCAGGACATCCCGCCCTTTTTTCTGGCGGATGGCAATCCGGCCCGGGTCCGGGCGATCAACCAGGTTGGTCTGCAACGTCGGGGATTTCCCGAGGAAACGGTGAGAGCCCTCAAAACGGCCTTCCGCAAACTCTACCGGGAAAACCTGAACGTATCCGTTGCCCTCGCTGCGTTGGAAGACATTGACGATCCCAAAGGCGCGGTCCGCATTCTGGCAGAATTTGTCGCCACCACGGATCGGGGAATTCACTGAAGCGGGGCGGATTCGCCCTGTCACATCGGCAGCTCGAACGGCTCCTTGCCGCCCTTCTCCCGCATCCAATTCAAGGCCCGTAGGACGGGCGGACGTTTCACGAGCCAGAGTTCCAGGCGACGTTTTCCCGGCACGTCCGAGAGCATCAGTCCCATCAGGATGGTCAGAATGCCCTGACCGGGGAGCACCAGCATGGCGATCCCGACCACGAGGAGCAGGGCCCCGACCGTGTTTTTCACGATCAGGCCGAGGGCCCGGAGGGCGGGATGGCGGTAGCGGAAGCTCTTGGCGAGGTCTTTGTCCGGCATAAAATAGTCCGGGCGCATATTGACCACAATAAAAGGCAGGGCGATCGCCGAGGCGACCAGCATCAGCGCCGAAAGACTGGCCACGAGGACGACCTCGTGGTGGTATTCACTCGCCAAGGCCCCCAGGGCCTGCCACCAGGTGGCAGGGGAAAGGGGAAGGACTTCAGCGGGACTCTCGGGCATAGTTTCCGTATTCTTCTTCCACCCGGGCGGATGTTTCATCGCCGGGGTGGAAGTAGAGACGATAGCGGAGAGTCATGCTTTCGCCACGGGGAATGGTTTGGTTGCCGAAGTTCACATCCGGTTTTCCCTCGAAGCTGTGTTGCCCCCAACTGTTGGCGGCACAAAGCCCATAGGTCCGGGCATGCCACCAGGTGGGATGGCGGGGATTCGCCGGATGATCGAACATCGCAACCCCGACCGGTTTTCCGTCGACCGGTCCCTGAATGTCCACCCAACGGGCGCGTTTCCCCCACGTGTCGCCGTCCCGCTGACCTTCACTGTTGACGAGATGTCCCGCGGCGGGGATGGAAGGCGCTTTTTTGTCTTTCGTTTGGCGGGTGTTTTGCATTGTCACCGCGACCCGGATGGCCATGCCTCCGTCTTTTTGGTCGCCGAAAACCACCTCTCCCTCGCTGGCATTGATGGTCACCTCATAGTCCATCTGCCGGGAATCGTCCCGGGCATTGGGCGCATAAAAACGATAGGTGCGCTCGTCGGTGCAAATCACTTTGTCGGTGTTGGGATCGACATAGCGGTTTTTGCAGCGAAGCAGCCCCATCGTGGGACCGCTCTCCATCGCGAGGAATCCATCGTGGCGGGTTTCCCCCGGTTTCTTGTCCTTGATGGGATTCACGGCCCAGAAATTCACTTCATTGATCCTGCTGTGGGTGAACCACAGGGAGCGGTGGTGCGGATGGTCGTGGTCTTCCTCGGGCAGTTCTTTGAACGGGTAGTTCCTTGTCATGGGAGCCCCTCCGGGACCGATCACGGGATAGAAGACGGGGAAGGAAAACTCCTTGTAGTGGTATTCCGTGAACAATTGGCCATTCATTTCGACCCGGACCGTGGTGCCGGTATCGGTCAAAGTGACCCCTTTACTGGAAACGGCGGGGGCGTTTTGAGCGGATCCAGGCAGCGCCGCCAGTGATGGCAGCACGGCCAGAAATGCCATCAAACGAAACGGGACGGGTCGGAAAGGAGGATGCATGAACCCATCCTAGAAAATGCCGCTCCAATTAGGGAGGAAAAAAGCAGGATCCGCCCAGCGCAATGACGCCAGACGGGGTTTGGGGGGATGTCGCTGGGGGAGAGCGTTAGATCAGGGAGGAAATCCGAAACTCAATTTTACGGCGGCGTATTCAGGATGCACGCCGCCGTCTTTCAGGCGGATGATGAGCGGCGGCTCCCTCCAGGTCTGGTGATGCAGGCTTGGCGGCAGATCGTGGAGCCGCATCATGACAAAGAGCCCGAGGAGGGGAGGCTCTCCCTCCCGGAGGACAATGTCGCGTTGTCTGACGACCGTGAGCCCGGCCTTCCGGGCGCCATCGTGGATGCGTTCCAGCTGGTCGGGAGGATTCACTGGAAAAACGCAGGCAAAGATTCCGCCGTTTTCCAGATGGGCGGCCGCGGTGCTGCAATAGTCGGCGATGGTGCCGCGGACCTCGAAGCGGCAGGCGATTTTCTGGGGATGATCCCCGACGACCCCGGACCCGAGCGGAAAGTAGGGTGGACTGCCGAGCACCAGGTCAAACCGCTCCTCCGGCAAGAGGACGGTTGGTGCCCTGAGATCGCCTTCCCGGAGATCAAACCGTTCCTCAAGACCGTTCCATCGGACCGATTTGCGGGCGAGACGGAGGCTTTCCGCCTGGGCCTCGATGGTCACAACCTTCACCGCGGGGAGCCTCCAGGCCGCCACCATCGCCACCGTCCCAATGCCGCTGCCGAGGTCCAGCACGGTCCGGGCCCGGGGACACCAGGAAGTGCCGTACCAGGCTGTCAGAATGTCGTCCGTGGAGTAGCGGTGGCCTTTGCGGAGCTGGAAAATGCGGAAATGACCGCACAACACATCGAGCGTTTCACCTTCCCCGATGCCCAGGGAGGGATCGTCCGGGCTGCCTGGCACGGGTTCCCCCGGGATGGCATAGCCGCGGAAATGCGTTTTCGGGGCGATGTCTTTGGGGCGTCTCGCCATGGAGGGGAGTGGAGCTGAATTCAAAACCAACAATCTGGCATCACTTTGCAATTCTATTTGTCAGGGGGAGATCACGGGGCATGCTATCTGCTTCACAACCTCCGGGCAAGGGATCCTGCCCTTCCTTTGGTTGATTTTCATTACAGCGCTTTCCCGGTCGCTGGTGTTTTCGTTCGAGCTCATGCCGCCCTCAGTTTTTGTGTTCCGCTCCCTTTTCTGGCTGGTGACCGCCACCATGCTCCTCTCCTGCGGCAAGCCGCCCGGCCCCGAAGGACCTCCTCCCGGCATGGCGATGCCCGTGGTGGTGGCTCCGGTGAAACGCGAGCCACTGGAAGAACGCATCCCGATGGTGGGCAGTCTGGAGCCGAAAGAAGACATCCGAGTGCTTAGCGAGACGAGCGCCCGGATTGTCAAAATCAGCTTCACTCCGGGGACCCCGGTGGCCCCGGGCGACGTGCTCTTCGAGTTGGATTCGAGAAAGCAGAAGGCCATGCTGGCGGAGGGAAAAGCAAAATTGGCCCTCACGGAGTCGGAATTGGCCCGGGGTGAGGAACTGATGGCCAAAAAGAACATTCCGGCCCAGGAATTCGACCGGCTCAAGGCCGCCAAACTCCAGGCCGAAGCCCAGGTGGCCTCGCTTGAGGCCGACCTCGAGGACACCATCATCCGGGCACCCTTTGCCGGTTCGGTGTCCGACCGCAAAGTCAGCATCGGCCAGTTCGTGGCTCGTGGAGAGGAGTTGGCCCTTCTCCTTCAGACCGATCCTTTGGAACTGGTTTTCCAGGTGCCTGAGCGGTATGTCGGCCAAATCAGTCTCGGACAGACCATCCGGCTCAACATCGTGGCCTATCATGGGGAAACCTTCGAGGGCAAGGTTGGCTACATTTCTCCCAAGCTCGACGAGACCTCCAGGACTCTGCTAGTCAAAGTGTATCTCTCCAATCCGGAGGGTCGCCTCCGTTCGGGCATGTTTGGCACGGTCGATCTGCTTTACCGGGCCCGGGAAAATGCCCTGACCCTGCCGGAGTCGGCGGTGTTGCTGGATGCCGACCGGGTCTACGTGGTGGCGGTGAATGCGGAAAAGAAGGCGGAATTCCGCCCCATCAAAGTGGGGGAACGCCTCGCGGGGCGCGTGGAGATCCTGGAAGGCCTTGCCGAAGGCGATCTCGTCGTGGTCGAGGGGTATCAGAAACTGGGGCCCGGATCCGCGATCGCCATCAGCGCCGACTCCGCGGTCCATGGGGTCACGCCGGAACCAGCGCCCGCGCCGGATGCTGCCCCTGCCCCTGCGCCAGCAACCGAGCCGGCCGCGAAACCGGCGGAAGAGCCGGCCCCCAAAGTTCCCGGAGTTCCGGAGCGTTCTTTTTTCCCATGGGATCTTTCTTTGAAATCTGCGTCCAACGGCCCGTCATGACCATCATGATGAGCTTGGCGCTCATGGTCTTTGGTGCCATCAGCCTGCTCCGGTTGCCGGTGCGGGAACTGCCCGATGCCGATCCGGTGGTGGTGAACATTCTGACCCTTTATCCCGGCGCCAGTGCCGAGGTGGTGGAATCGGAGATCACCCAGACCCTTGAAGAGGCCATCAGCAGTGCGACGGGGATCAAGCAAATCCTCAGCGAAAGCCGGGAGGAAGGCAGCGTCATCAACGTGGAGTTCCTCCAAGAGACGGATGAGGATGTGGCCGCCCAGGATGTGCGGGACCGTGTCGCCCGGGTCCGGGGACAATTGCCGGATGACATTGAGGAGCCGGTGGTTTCGAAACAGGATGCCAGCGCGCGTCCCATCATCTGGAACGCCTTCTACAGCGACCGTATCAACACTCAGGAACTGAGTGAAATCGCGGAGGAGCAGGTCAAGGACCGGCTCCAGACCGTGCCCGGCGTCAGCCAGGTGATTCTGGGCGGGGAGAAACGCTGGGCCATGAGGATCTGGCTCGACACCGCCCGTATGGCGGCGAGAGGTGTGACAGTGCTGGACGTGGAGCGCGCGCTCAAGACCCAGAGCGTGGAACTGCCCAGTGGGCGCGTCGAAAACGTCGACCGGGAACTCACCATCCAAACCCGCGGCCAATTGCAGACGCCGGAGCAGTTCAACCGTCTCATCATCCGTCAGGACGCGCAGTCGGTGGTCCGCTTGGAGGACATTGGCGAGGCTCGTGAGGGTGTTGAGGACGAACGTGTCGTGGCCCGTTTTAAAGGCAAGCCGGCGATCGGTCTGGGCATTGTGAGACAATCCCGGGCCAACACGCTGGAAGTCGCGGACGGGGTCAAAGCCCGGATGGCGCAAATCGCTCCCACGCTGCCCGAAGGCATCGAGTTCAAATTTCCCTATGACGAGTCCATCTATGTGGGCAGGGCCGTGCACGAGGTGGTGGAAACCCTCCTCATTGCCTTCGCGCTGGTCGTGCTGACCATTTTCGTATTCCTCCGTGACATCCGGGCCACGCTGATTCCCGCTCTCACCGTGCCGGTATCCGTGCTCGGGACCTTCGGTATTCTGTATGTCATGGGATACTCGGTGAATATTTTCACCCTCCTCGCCCTGGTGCTCGCGATTGGGATCGTGGTGGATGACGCCATCGTGGTCTTGGAAAACATTTACCGTCACATCGAAGCCGGGGACACCCCGCTGCAGGCATCTCTCAAGACCATGAGGGAGATCGCGTTCGCCGTCATCACGATCACCCTATCCCTGGTGGCGGTCTTCCTTCCGCTGGCCTTCGTCGGTGGTCTGACCGGGAAGCTGCTGGTGGAATTTGCGGTCGCGCTGGCCGGTGCCGTGGTCTGCTCGGCTTTCGTGGCGTTGACGCTTTCCCCGATGGTTAGCGCGCGCATTCTGCGCTCGAAGAGCGAAACCAAGCACGGCAGAATGTTCCAGTGGTTCGAGCGTCGTTTTGACAACATCACCGCGCGCTACGAGCGTGTTCTGGGATGGTCGATGCGGCACCGGGCCCTCGTCGTGGCTCTTTCGATCGGATCGATGGGATTGGCCTGGTATTTCTTCGCCAATCTTGAACAGGAATTCCTCCCCGAAGAGGACAAGGGCCGGTTCTTGGCCATTGGCATCACTCCCCAGGGATCCACGCCGGAGTACACCGATCGCATGATGAGTCAAATGGAGACGATCGCGTCCGAGACGCCGGAATTGGACGGGTATTTCTCCGCCATCGCCCTGCCTTTTAATGGTCCGGGCGATGCCACTCAGGGCTTCATGTTCATGCGGCTGAAGGATGGTGACCGACGCAGCCTCAGGGATGTCGTGGGTGGTCCCCGTGGCTTGGGGGCCCGTTTCATCACCGAGGTCGAGGGCGCCATCGCGATTCCGATCCTTCCCAAAGCGGTCGATCTTGGCATCAGCCAGCCGTTTGAACTGGTTGTGTCCAATCCTGAAATCAAGGAATTGTACGCCTTTTCCCAGCAACTCACCGCCCGGCTGATGAAAGAGGGCTTTCTCTCCAATGTCAGGGCTTCGATGGAACTGACCAAACCCGAACTGGATCTGAAAGTCGACCGTGACCGGGCCGGGGTCCTCGGGGTTTCGGTGGCGGATGTCTCCCGGACTCTCCAGATTCTGTTTGGCGGCCAGGACCTCGCTGACATCAAGCGCCGGGGGCGGCAGTATGATGTGGTCGTTCAGCTGGAAAAAGGCCGTCGGCTCACTCCTTCCGATCTCGACCGCATTTATGTGCCGGGCAAGGAAGGCCGGCTCATCCAATTGAGCAATGTCGTCTCCTTCACAACCGAAGCCGGACCAAACCGGATCGAACGGTACAACCGCCAGCGTTCCACCACCATCCAGGGCACTCCGGTGGGCGTGCCTTTGGGGACCGCGATGAAGCGGACGGAAGCGATCCTGAAGGAAATGCTCCCTCCCGGGCACAGTTACACGTGGAAAGGGGAGTCCCAGAACCTGCTCGACTCCTCGGGCGAGATCTGGGTGTTCCTTGGGCTGGCCATCATCGTAGTGTACATGGTTCTGGCGGCCCAGTTCGAGAGTTTTGTGCATCCTTTCACCGTCATGATCGCCCTCCCGCTGGCCTTCCTGGGTGCTTTCGGGCTGCTCTACGGGCTTTCCTGGGTGAACCACTTCGGTGTCGGGATGTTCGGTTGGGCCAACTACGCTCCCGATCCACCGGAAATCGCGCGGACCCTCTCGAAGATCATTCCCCGCATTCCCTCGATGAATTTGAACATCTTCAGCCAGGTCGGACTGGTGCTCCTGGTGGGGTTGGTGACAAAGAACTCCATCCTCTTGGTGGAATTTGCCAACCAGGAACGGGAGAAAGGTCTCGACGCTGTCACCGCGATGATGAATGCCGGGAGGATCCGCCTGCGCCCCATCCTCATGACCAGTTTCGCCACCATCGCCGGGATTCTGCCGATCGCCCTTGGATTGGGGGAGGCCGCCGAAGGCCGTCGTCCGCTCGGGATCGTCGCCGTGGGTGGCATGCTCACCAGCACCGTCCTGACGCTGGTCGTCATTCCTGTCATCTACACCTTGCTTTCCGGCCGATCCCGGCCCAAAGGTAACCCAGAGGAGCCTTCCCCCGGAACGGACTCCGCTGCTTGAAACACGAATCTGTCCGCAAATGAACGCCCGGTCCTGCCTCAGCGGGAGACGCCTCTCCGTCTTCCTTCTTGGTTTGTTTTCCTTGGTCACCGCCGCCCCCGCCGGTGATGACGTTGACGACTCTGCCGTCTCTCTGCCTCGCCGTTTCGACCTTGCCACCGCGCGTGAATTGGCCATCAACCACAGCCGGATCATCGCCCAGGCGAGGGAACGCATCCGGGAGCAGGAAGGGGTGATCATCGAGGCCAAGGCGGCCAAAAAGCCAAGGGTCGATCTCAACACCAACTACGATGCGACCGGTGAGAACCGCATCGAATCGTTTGGCGGACTGTTCGCCCCAATCGGTCAGAAATGGTCGAGTGATGTCAGCGTTGCCTACACCGTTCTCGACGGGCGGTTCCGCGACTCGACCACCCAGGCGGCGGAGGCCTCCCGCGCGGCGGCGGCGGCTCAGATGGAGGCCGTGATCGATGATGTCCTGCTCCAGGTTTCGGAGCGGTATTTTGATGCCCTCCTCGCCACCGATCAAATCGATGTCCAGGAGAAAGCCATCGGCGTTCTCGACGAGCAGCTCAATTATGCCAAAAACCGGTTCGATGCGGGCACCGGTCCTCAATTCGACGTGCTCCAGGCCGAAGTCGCCCGGGCCAATGCCAGGCCTCCTTTGGTGAGGGCTCAAAGCCGCTATAAAACGGCCATCGATCAACTCCGCCGTGCCATCGGCTTGGAGTATCCCGAGGGGGTGGAAGCCGATGGCATCGAGTTGGCTGAGCGGTGGCCCAATGCCAAACAACGGGAATCGCTCGGCAACGCCATTCATCAGGCCATGGAAAACCGGTCGGAACTGGCCGCTTTAAAATCCCAGAGTGCCGCGGGGGAAAAAAGCGTGGAAGCCGAAAAAGCCCGGCACAAGCCCAAGCTTGAAGTCGTGGGAGGCTACGGTGCGCAAAGCCTTAGCTTTACCGACGACATCACCGATGGCTTGGCCGGTTTTGTCGGTGGCGTCCGTCTCAGCATCCCCCTCTACGATGGTGGACTGACCCGGGGGAGAGTCCTTCAGGCCCGATCCCGGCTGCGTCAGACTGAAATCAGCACGGAACAAGAAAAACTCAACATTGCCGGCCAAGTCCGGGAAGCCTGGTTCGACTGGGAAGAAGGCACCAGCATTCTGGAAACCTCTCAACTCGTCGTGAAACAGGCCGAGGAAGCGCTCCGGCTCGCCCGGGCCAGCTTCGAAGCCGGCGCCGCCACCCAGTTGGACGTTCTCCAGAGCCAACTGGAACTGACCCGTGCCCGGCTCGAGGAGGTGGTGGCCCTGCACACCTACCACACCGCGCTGGCGAGACTCCGTCGCGCGATGGGAGCGGGACGCTGAGTCCCCTCCACGCCCCGCGACTTTCTGATTACTGCTCCGTTGCCCGATCCGATCCGGGGCGGTGGAGCGTGCGCTTTATGGACCATCGCAAGAGCTATGGCTCTGGTTACCTGCGGTGTTTCAACAGCCTTTGCCAACAGACAATCAGGTTCCGTCTGAAATTTTCATTTACAAATGAGTCAGGAGTTTTCAACATCGACCTCAAGAAAAGAAGTCACAACGCAGGGGATTCCCTGCAAGATTTCTCTGAGAAGACTCCTCCTCGATGAATGCGATCACCAAAGCTCTGACCAAAGCCCTGGAGGCTGACCCTGGCAATTGGGAGACCCGGCAGGCTCTCATTGAAGCCTATGTCCATGACGGTCAGATGGAGGATGCCCGCCAATTGTTGGCCGGGATTGAAGTTCTGCCCGAAGACGAGTCTTCCCTCCTCGCCGCCGCCATGTGCTACGCCGTGGCCGGAGCCACGGGGGATGCCCGCGAGATCGTCAAAGGGACGTTGGAACGGAATCCCTCCAGCGCGGAGGGCCACGCCACGTTGGCCACGATCGCGCACTGGGAAGGCGACAGTCGGACCGCGCTGAGGCACTATGTGACCGCCACGAGCCTGGATCCAAATTTGTCAGCGCCACAGTTGGAGAAGGCTTACGGCACCACTTTGGACTCCTTGGGGATCCGTTCCGATGCTGCCATTCCCAGTGCCCGACCGATTCCCCTGACCGCGGTCACCCCGACCGCGGTGGATCCTGAGCCGGAACCTATTGTCCTGGAAGAACTTCCACGGCGTCCTGAGATTGATCGATCTCTCCCTGAACCGGAACCGGAACCCGTCCTGGTGGTTTTGGAAGCAGAGGAAGCCGACGAGGAGATCGCACCGACCGCGGAGGTCAAAAAGGTCGTGGTAACGCCGGTGCCGATGCTCACTCGGAAAGCGGCCCCTCCCGGAGTGACTGCGTCCACAGGCTCCAAGGTTACGGCTGGACCGGTGTCTCCAGTGCCAGAGAAACATTCCGCCGATGCCGTGGCCGTTGTTCAGCCGGAGGATGCTTCACCGGTCGTGGCGGTGGAATCGTCCGAAAGCGGCGAGGAAATCGCACTGGAAGGCGAGGCTCCGGATGAGTTGGCGGAAATCGTCCGGCATTCCATCGTGGAATCCGAGCGGGCACTGGCGCGGGCCAAGACCAGGGACAAGTTTGCTTCCCTAACCCTCACGCTGCTCATTCACGCCGGGCTTTTTCTTTTTCTGGGGTTGGTGGTTTTCACCGTGCAGATGGATGTGCCTCCCAGTCTCGTCGCCATCGCGGTGCCGGCCGACTCGGTGGAAAAAGTGCAGCAGAAGACTCTGCAAAAGAGCCAGTTGAGGGAGTCCTCTGCGAGACCGATGTCCGACATTGTCACCGCCGATGCCATGTCCAATCTCTCCATGCCGATGGTGCCGAATTCAAACGGAGCGTTCAATGGGACCATGACCGTGCCAACGGAAGGGATGGATTTCTCCCCTTCGATGAGTTTCGGGGAGGCCTCGATGTCAGGGGATTCCAAGATGATGTTTGGGCAAAAGCTGGATGGCAGAGTGCTCGGGGTTGTCCTTGATGTCTCCGGTTCCATGGCCGAGTACCTTCCGGCAGTGGTCCGGGAGGTTGACAAGAATTTCAAGAACGCTCCCATCGTGTATGTGAATCACGCCGGCGTTTTGGGCAAAGGCAAGGACACCGAGATTTACGGCATTGTTCCCGACGAGGTTCGTCCGTCCTGGCCCAAAGAATGGGGCAAGGGCACCATCAGCCCTTACTGGTTTCTCTGGGGCGATCTTCCCCGCAAGGCCGAGCAGCACTATGTGGACCGACTCATCAAGACGTTCAAGACCCGGCCCAACATGTTCATTGCCCGCCGGGGGCAAAACCTGGTCGGTGCCGCGGCGGAATTCCTCATCCAACAGAAAGTCGATTCGCTTTACATCTTCTCGGACTTCGAGGATTTCGTTGATCCGGAGATCGCTGATGTTCTCGGGCAAAAGCTCGGCCGCAGCAAGGTGAAGACCTATGTGCAACCGGCCGCCGCGCGGACCGAGCATCTCCGCACGATGTCGAAAGAGCTCTGCGACCGCAGTCTGGGCCGGGAAATGCCCCCCCTGACTTCGATCCTGCGACCTGACGACCGGAAACCCATTGCCGTGGAGGTGGTGAAAACGGTGGAGGTGCCGGGCGTCCAGTATGCTACCCCGCGGACGGAGATGAAGGGGCAACATGTCATCGAACATTGGTGGCGTTACCAGGATGATGCGACCCGCTTCAAGGACATTCTCCATGTTGCCAAGTATCCCAATTTCGACATCGTGATCCGTGGTCCCGAAGCGCGGGCGGACCTGTATCTGAAAAACAAGGATGGATACCTCCAGAGTCCGGTCACGTTTGGGTACCACAGCTACAATCCTTACAAGGACGAAAAGGACGGACGGATGTATTACCCCCGGAGAAAATGTCTCCGCCTGGAGGAACCTCCGAAATTTGACGGCAATGAGTTTTCCTGGAAAATGGTGCTGGAAGACGAGATCAAGTTCGAAGTCATCCTTTGGTTCAAGAGCGACTCCGCGACCGCGACCTACATCGCCCAAAAGCCCCCCAATGGCGAAGCCGACAATGCGTGCATTTTCTTTATCGTGCCACCGTTGGCCAGCGAAACAAAGGATCGCTATTTTTCAGTCGATTTCCCGGGTGGTCTGGGGCTGGACGATTTGCGGAACGCGGTGGGAGTGAACAGCGCGACCTTTCAATTGCCCGTGCAGGTTGAAAAGCAGCATGGGGCGGCTTGGAGTCGTCTGGGCTTTAAAACCGGGGAGAACAAGCTGCCCTACAACGTCATTTACCGGGACCTCCCCGATGGCGTGCGGGAAGTCACCGTCGGTGGACCTTCCTTTGGGGGACGGCGTCTCCAAGCCAGGACCACCAGCAACAACCTTCTTCTTAGCACCAATAACCGACCGGACATGGAATTGTGGGAAGGCTTTGCCTGCATCCTCGCCCGTCCCAACGATCGGCGTGAGAGGATCACCAAGACCGAGGCGATCAACTTCAGTATCGAATGATCTCTGGCTGGTCCCGTTGGAATTCGGAACCAAGAGGCTGACGGGGACGGAGTGACCGCTGGAATTCGCGGACGTTGGACTGAGCCTGGGTGCCTTTCAGCCTAGTCGCCCAGTACACGGTGGAGCACGGCAGTGTCAAGGTTACCCCCGCTTTGCATCAGGCCGATCCGTGTGCCCACGCGCTCCTGCCCATCTTCCACTTCC
>JADZAX010000084.1 GCA_020852405.1 Verrucomicrobiales bacterium | reverse complement strand
TGGCCTCCGATGCCGTCACCGAGGAGGACATTGAGGCAATCGCGGAGCGGATGGCAGCGTTCCATCGGGAAGCGGAGCGTGGTCCCGAAATCCGTGAAAGTGGATCGCCGGAGAAACTGCGGGGCTTTGCGCTGGCGAACTTTGAGGAGACCCGTCAGGCGGTGGGCACCATCTTTCCCGCGAACCTGCACACCGCAACTGAGAGGCGTACGCGGGCGGACTTCGATCGCTGGCTGCCGGTCCTGCAGGAGCGGGCCGGGGCCGGGAAGATCGTCGATGGTCATGGCGATCTCCACGCCCGCAATATCTGCCTGAGTAATCCGCTGGCAATCTACGACTGCATTGAGTTCAATCCCGCTTTTCGCTGTGGAGATGTGGCGACGGAACACGCCTTCCTGGTGATGGACTTGCGTTATCGGGGACATGCCGGACTGGCGTCCGTCTATCTGAATGCCGTCATCGCCGCGAGTGGGGATGACGGCATCCGAGAAATGATGCCGCCATTGTTGCGCTACCGGGCCATGGTGCGGGCCAAGGTTTCCGCAATCGCCGCCGGTGAGTCCGAGCTGTCCGAGGAAGATCGTGCCGAAGCGGGAGAGACGGCGCGACGATACCTGCGCCTGGCGGCAGCCTCGGCCATCGAGGAGGAGGGGCCCTGGTGGTTGCTGTTCTGTGGATTGCCCGCTTCGGGAAAATCCAGTATCGCTGATGCCTTGAGTCGCTCCGCTGCGGGAGCCTGGCCGGTGCTGTCGACCGACCGGATCCGCAAAGAGTTGGCGGGACGGGGCTCGACCGAACCCCTGCCTGAAGAATTCTATTCCCCCGGGTTTTCCCGGCGAACTTATGACGAACTGCGGGCCCGGGCGGTGAGGGCTTCGCTGACCTCGCGGGTGGTGGTGCTCGACGCCAATTCCCGGGGAAAAGAGGAACGATCTTTGATTTTGCGCGCCTGCAGGTCAGTGGGAGCTCGATTGGCAATTCTTATGGTGGAAGCGGGGGAAGAAACCGTGATGGCACGGCTGGCTCATCGGGCGACGGATCCGGAAGCGGAAAGTGATGCCAACTGCGCGGTCTACCGGAAGCTGAAAGCCGCTTTCGAAGTGCCAACCGCTGATGAGGCTGATCGGTTGATCCCGGTGTCGGGTGCTGGCGTTGAGGCAGATGTGGCCGCCGACGAGGTTTTGGCAGTTCTGCTAAGTCCTGAATCCTGGTTCCAAGCGAGCTGAGAACCGACCGGCGGCATCGCCATCCTTGGAATACCGACGGAAACGGTGTGAAGTGATGCTCCCCCGTTAGGTTCGCAAGAGAAGGCAAGCCTCGACAACCTAAGGAGCAGGTGCAGACTCGGCCACCTCTCTCTTCCATCGGCGCCGATAGCCCTCGAGTTGGGGAACTTTTTTCGACCAAACGTCAAAAGTTTTGTAACCTGCTCCTGAGGGCGGATCCGGCCTTCACCGAGCGGTTTGAGCGCGAGGCCAGTGTGCTCGCCCGCCTCAGCCATCCGAATATCGTCACCGTATTCGACAGCGGCACGTCCGGACCGCATGCCTACCTCCTGATGCTGTTGTTGGCGGGTCTGAGCGTGCTCTCTCCATTCTTGGGAATGGGATTTGGCATCAATGCCTTGCGGGACATCCGCGTTTCCTGTGGCAGGAAACGCGGATTTGTCAGAGCCATGTTCGCACGCTGGCCTGGCCGGTGATTCTCGGATATACGGTGGCCGGAGTCCTGATCTTCGGTGCCACCGCAGCCATCGGTGCCAAGCTTGGTTGGTTTTTGTTTTTGGTCTTCCTGTTGCTTCTGGGCACGCTGTTTGCCATGCTCCTGATCCGCAGAGTGGGCAAATGGGCGAGAGTTAGGCTCTCCCGAGACGAAGTTTCCGAAGGATCGCGTTGAACACATCATCGAACCATGGCCCGCAGAGTGCGGGAGACTTTTGCACCACCCGGTGGACCATGGTGCTGCTGGCCCGTGGCGACACGCCGGAGTCAAGTGTCGCGCTCAGCGAGCTGTGCGAGGCCTACTGGACGCCCGTTTATCGTTTCCTGCGCCGGGAGGGCTGCTCGGGGCACTCAAGCACTTCCTCGCCGAGCGCCGTCGCCGCGAACACTGCGAGAAGCGTGGCGGTGGTCTCGCCGGAGCAGGAATCCGGAGCGCAGAGCCGGAGTGAAAGTGTCGGAACGGAGGGATTGAAATTGCACTCCGGGAAGTCGGCAATTTTGGGGAATTGCGGGATGGCGAAGGAATAACCCTTTGCTTCTCAGATATCGGCCTTACCCTGTCTCTGCAATTCGACGTTTTTTACAGGGGGTCCTGCGGGTCCTGGCGTCTTGACCAGTTTCGTGTCATGAAATCCCTCTTTCGTCGTTTTTTGGGCGGCTTTTGCCTCTTGCCAGCTTCTCTTTTGAAGGCTCCAAAGGCTGGGGAAGTCAGGTCACTCATTCCTTTCAGCCGGACCACTGATCTCGAAACGCTTGGGCCTCAGATTCTCTTTTCCAGCGGACTGATCGCTGTCTCCAGGCACAAAGGCAGTGTCCGGACAGAGGTCCTGAAAAAGGCAATTCCAGGCTATTGCGTTCTCTCCAAACCGGCTCAATGGGCAGCGGGAGCTGAACGGGGGGAACCAGAGCGCAGTGAAGATAGTTGGAGGCAAATAGCCTGACCGCTGGGCCGGGACTCAGCGTCCAAGCGGGGGGCTTGGAAAAGGGAATTCCGAGCACTGGTCACCTTGCGGTGATGGCATCGGTCATCCTTTCACGGCTTAACACGCGCGCTACGACCAACCACCTGACGCTTCCTGCCAATTTGCTGGATCTGAAAACCGGGACCGGTCGAGCCGGAGGAAAGGCGTGCTTCGATCATGCCCGAAAGCCTCAGCCATCCGGTAGCGCAAACATATGGAATGACATACAATGATCGACAGGCAGAATCAATGGAAGCCATGGAAGCGCCGACCCATCCGCCCGGAGGCAGGTGAACCGCCGCTACGTGCCGAGATGTTCAGCAGTGAGCAGTTGCAGCTGCACGCCGCAACTTTGGCGGGACAACATTTCATCGATCCTAAGCACGGACCCAACCGTCTGCTGCTTCGACTCGCGGACAACGAACAGGTTCTTCAAGAGGCCTATGACCTGTTGTTCGCCTCGGAAGTTGCCGAGCGGCACATCGCCCCTTCGGGTGAATGGCTTTTGGACAATTTTTACCTTATTGAACAGCAAATCCGTGCGACTCGCCTGCATCTTCCGCGGACCTACAGCCGTGAGCTGCCGCGCTTGCTGGATGGTACGGCGGCGGGGTTTCCACGCGTTTACGCCATCGCGCTGGAATTGATTTCCCACTCGGACGGGCGCGTCAAAGCTGAAACCGTGAGCCAGTTTGTCAGCGCTTACCAGAAGGTAACGCCTCTCACCCTCGGAGAACTGTGGGCGGTGCCCATCATGCTGCGACTTGGCCTGATCGAGAACCTGCGGCGGGTCTCCGAGCACATCACCCGGCGCCGGCGGGACCGGAATCTCGCGGATCTCTGGGCGGACCGCTTCCTCAAGGCTTCGGAGCAACCGATGACGGTGCTCCGGGTGCTGGCGGATCTGGCTGAGTCCGGCCCGCCGTTCAGCAATCCATTTGTGGAAACGTTCTGCTCCCGCCTGCAGGGTCAGAGCCACTCTCTCGCGACCGTTCACAGCTGGGTCCAACACCGGCTTGCCGATGAGCATCTCACGCGGGAACAGTTGCAGCGGGGAGCCAATCAAACCCAGGCTGCCGATCAGGTCTCCATCGGAAACAGCATCGGCAGTCTGCGTCACCTGAACACGATGGATTGGCGCCGGTTCGTGGAATCCATGAGCGTCGTTGAAGCGACCCTGCGCACTGATCCCGCCGGGATATATGGGGCCATGGACTTCGTGACCCGGGACCACTACCGGCACCGTGTCGAGACTCTTTCCCGTCAGTCCGGAGTGGACGAGGCTTCCGTGGCCGGCGAAGCGGTCCGCCTTGCCTCAGCGGCGGCTCACG
>JADZAX010000083.1 GCA_020852405.1 Verrucomicrobiales bacterium | reverse complement strand
TGGCAACATTTCGATCGATGACATTTTCATGATCGCAAAGGACGCAGACCCGTCATTACGAATACCGTATCTTCTGATGGGAGTCATCAATCCACTTCACCACAGCAATCCGCGGCGTGCGGTCAAGCTCTACGACCGTGTCATTCGCGAGTTGCCACAAGAAAGTTACGAGGTCGCAAGTGCTCACTATTGGAAAATCCAATGCTTTCAGACTCTCAAAGAGTTTGATCGGGCGTTGGAGCAATGTGAAGTCGTCCTGAAAGTGGTTGAATTCGAAAATCTCACCAAGCAGATTGCTGGTATGCGGACCGAGATCTCGCAGGCAGCCCGACAAGGCGCGACTGGACCACCCGCTATACGCCCCGAGTTGAAATGATCCCGGACACGACAACCCTTAGCCCCTTTGTGGCGTGGCGCTCCCGGTAGCGGGTGCTAGCGCTCGAAGTTCGGCGACTCAGAACACCTCTCCACAGACCAGCAATGAAAACACTCATCACAGTTGTCACACTTTGCCTGGCCGTCTCTATGTATGCAGGCACACACGACGTGGGTCTTGGCACCATCGAGGCACCGGAGGATTTTGGCTTCGAGAAGGGTGCCACTGAGTCCGTCTTGGGCAAACTAACCCGGAGATCCGATGGGTTTATCATCAACTTTGATGTTGGCGGGATGGCTGGCATTCACATGCATGACGGCGAGAAGGCTAAATGCACATTTTACCGAAATATTCGTGTGGGTGGCTTGCCCGCTTCGATCGGGATCGAGCCCATTGCCAATGGACAGCGGATTACCATTTCGATCGGTGACGTTGTCAAAATGCAGGAGTCGCCGGCCAATTTCTGGGCTGACATCCGCAAAGACTCCGACATTGCGGAGTTCATGCTCATTGTCAACACCTTCAAGCTCAAACCGCATGGTCGATAAGGCGAACAATACGAATGCAGGCAACGGCTCAAATGGCATCTGTCGTGTCATCGACGCCTCCCGCTCGCCGTCGCCTAATCCGAATCGTTCCGCCAAAAAGTCCGTCCAAAAAGATAAAGATCCCGGCGGAGCACGAAACGGGTTTTTCTTTCCAGAATCATCAACTTTCGGGAGGATGGGATCAGGCTGGTGAGCGCAACGAGGGCTTTTGGAATTTACATCGCAAGCCGCGATCGCCAGCCTTCATGATGTCAAGAAAAAGCTTGGAATTATTTCAACTTAATCAGTTACTGTTCAATACCTTATTGATTTTGGCTTTACGCGCATGCCTCAGAGACAATTCCCACGCGATCTCAGTTCATTTCCAGGGGTTGGATCATCGGAACCATGAGAACAAGAATTCAGAAGGTGCGAGCATTACTTCTCGCCATTGCTTTGCCTGCCATCCTCGTCACGACCATGGAGGCAAGAGATCCCGACCATTCCAAGGAATCCCCTATCTACCTGACCGCGAACGACCTGTCGATCGCTACGGGCAAGCCTTCGCTGGTGCTCATGTCGAGCGGTTCCACGCACATTCCGGTATGGTCGCTATCCGGTGGCACCACCGGACAGTCTGTTGCCGGTATTGTGAACAGCCTTCCCAACGATTGCGTCGCGGTGAGGATCGAGATCGTTGTCACAACAACGGATGAGGCGACGAGCCCCAACTTCGAGGATGTCTACCGGGTCCACCTGTCGCAGATGGTGGAAGATGCCCCGTTCACCGCCCGGTATGCTCTGGGAATGCCCGTGCGAACCCCGCTTTCCACAGCCCCGTTTCACTCCCGGACCATCGTGCTGGAGACTTACTATGAAGTGGTGCCGGATGCTCCCCTCTGTGTGCGCATTCAGCGGGAGCCCGGCGATCCCGCGGATACGTTCACCCGCCCCACCGGATTGGCTGTGGTGAAGGTGACTCCCCTGTCCGCGCCCGCGGAGCCTCATGTCGTTCAGGACGTCAATGGCTACAATTCGTGGCCGATGATTCAGGCCATCGGCGGGAAGCTGGTCTGTGCCTACAGCCGGGGTTCGGCGCACTCGATCGGTGAAGACGCCCGTGCCGTTTACGCGCGAACCTCCACGGATGGGGGTAAAACGTGGACGGCGGAAACGGTGGTCGCTGACACGCCGGGGTATGGCGAGGTCACCGTCGGGAAGGGGCTGGATTCCACGGGGGCGATGCTGCTCTGGGTGCGCCGCATCGGGAAGGACTGGAACCACGATCTCTATCGCACCACGGACGGATTGACCTTCACCCTCGTGGCGACGCCGACGCTTGCCGTGCCACCCATGCAGATCACCGATGTCTTTGCGGTCCCCACGGTCGGCCTCATGGCCCTGTGGTTTGCCGGGAACTACAGTGACCAGGCCGTTCACTCCTGGGGCAAGCTGACGAGCCGTGACGACGGCGCCACCTGGACACAGACCTCCATCGAATCCGAGCTGACGAAAGCGGACTGGCCGACAGAACCCGCCGCGGCCTACCTCGGCGATGGCCGCATCCTTGCCGTCGGACGGACGGAAGTCGGGCCTTCACAATTCCAGATGGTTTCGTCGGACTACGGCGCTACTTGGTCGCGGGAGCGGACCAACATCGGCGATGTTTCTGCCTCCACGCCGAGTCTGATCCTCGACGCCAACACCGGTTTGCTGAGCATTTACTACTATCAGCGTGGCAGGGGGATCCTGCGGCGTCGAGTCGTCGATCCGGAGCGCGTTTTTGGCCATCCGCTCAGGTGGCCCGCTTCGGAGGCCGTCGCCAGAGGAAGTCCGATCGCCCTGGATGCGGGCAACGCGAACGCCACCGGGATCGGGGGCAGTCACTATGTCTCTTTTTACTCGGGAAAAGCTCCCGACACCGCGGTGCTGGTATCGGAACTCCCGGCACCCACGAAAGGAAAATAACTTTTCCAATTCCAAATATTCCCCCATGATTCACCCACACTCCGAGTCCAATGAGGGTGCGATTTGTCCTCAGGCTTGAATATTGAAACGTCCACTCACGAACAGAATGAAAAGCATCTTTGTCCCAATCTTCTTATGCTTCTTTTTCCTGGCTGGAGCAATTGCCGGCACGCCCCCGAAGCACGGGAAGAAAAAGAAGGAGCAAACGACCTCAATCCAGGAGACCATCGATGCTCACCCCAAACTCCTGCGGATCACAGCAACCTTTGACGGTAGTGGCCGATTCCAATTTACGCGAGAAACCCTGACTTACGATCACAAGCAATGGAGTCGCCCCACGGAAGTCTCGATCGACGGCGAGCCTTGGAATGACCTCACCGTGACACCGGGGCCATGGAACGATATCTCGCATCACATCGATTTGAGCAAGGCCTGGATTGTGAAACGGGAGGGCCGGGACACCGTTGCCCTGGAGAGCACGCCGGATGGATTCGACTTGTACGTGGCCGATTCACCGAATGGAGCGGCGGAGTATTCGATCGTGATCGCGATCCCTCGCTTGCCCTGATCGATAAAGTCCCTCGCGCCGAAAAAGTGGCGGATGGCAATGGAAGCATCGTCCCGTCGGTCGGCAAACACCTTCCCTCAAGCTTCCAGGTGATTGGAGGATCGATGGGAGCCATGAGGGAGTGGTCTCGATGCTCCTGCCTCTGTTAGTCTCCCGGTTGGACCGTCCGCGCGGGGAGATCTTCCGGGCCCGCTCAAAATCACCGGCTACGGCTGCGAAACCGACTTCCCCGCTCCGAGTGAGACAATCGGCTTCCCCTCCTCCATCTGGGATGGCAGGATCAGAAACTGAGGAGCGAAACCACGTCGATCCCCTCCAACACCGCCCGTCCCGGAAGGAAGGACAATTCGGCGAAGAAGACCGCCCCGACGACGTCGCCGTGAAGCCTTCGCACGAGGTCGACCGCCGCGGCGGAGGTGCCTCCCGTGGCGAGGAGATCGTCCACCAGCAGGACGCGCTCGCCCGGCAGGATGGCATCCCGGTGGATTTGGATTTCCGCCGACCCGTATTCCAGGTCATAGGTGGCGGACTCGGTGGTCCAGGGCAGTTTTCCCTTTTTCCGGACCGGCACAAACCCCACCCCGATGCGGTCGCAGACGGCGCCGGCAAAGATGAATCCCCGGGCATCGATCCCGACGATTTTGTCCACGTTCCGAGCCCGGGCCAGTGCGGCCATTTCATCAATGACGAGACGGAACAGGGCGGGATCCGCGAGGACCGGGGTGATATCCTTGAAAAGAATTCCCGGTTTCGGAAAATCTGGCACATCCCGCACCGCGGCGGTGATTCGTTGCAGATCGGTATCAGTCATCGGAAGCTCTCTTAGATGGGATCTCTCATTCGGTCAACCTTCAGGTGCGGATCGGAGCCGGGATTTCGGCTTTCTGGTGCCATGGAAAGACCGGCTGGGGAACCGGCGTGTTTCCCGCAGAGGAGCGGGTTGCCTTTGATCCGGTTTGCGCCTAGTTTGCGGACCCGCTGATTTTGACCATCCGGCGGGCTCCCCCATGAACACCCCCGTCCTGCTGGCCCTTTCGACGCTGTGCTTCCTCGGCGGGTTCTCCTTTGCGGTGGTGGCCCTGCGCACGGGGCTGCACCGGCCTTCCTGGGCCAATCTGGGCATCATGATCGCCGGGTTTCTCCTGCAGTGCCTCGTCCTGCGCGATTGGGGCGCCCTCCATGGCCGGTGCCCGATCACCAATGTCCCGGAAGTGCTGGTGTTCCTCGGATGGAGTCTGGTGCTGCTCTATTTCATCCTCGGCAGGGCATTCCGGCTTTCCCTGCTGGGGGTTTTCACGGCCCCCCTGGTGTTCCTCCTCCAGGCGGTGGCCCTGGTATTGCTGCTGGCGCATGGACCCTATCCGCCGGAAAAACTCGTGCAAACCGACATCTGGCACGAACTCCATGCCGCCGTCTCCCTGCTTTCCTTCGGGGCCTTCGGACTAGCCGCCATGGCCGGACTGATGTATCTGGTCCAGGATCGGCAGTTGAAAAGCCACCATCCCGGACAGCTGTTCTACAGCCTGCCGCCCATCCGCTACCTCACCGACGCCATCGCGCGTCTCCTCGGCATCGGGTTGATCCTGCTGAGTGGGGGCATCGTGTCTGCTTATCTGATGAATGCCCGGACCTTCACGCCGCATGTGGGGCTTTCCGTTGTGATCTGGGCCGCCTACGCGGGTCTCCTGACCTGGCATTTCCTGCGCCGGGGCAGCCCGAAACGCTTCGCGGGCGCCGCCGTGATTGCGTTCCTTCTCCCGCTTGTCCAGCTCGCCCTGCTCTGAGATCCCGCGCTTTCTCTCCCTTTCCCATGCTGCTTTGCCTTGGCATCAACCACAAGACCGCCCCCGTGGAGGTCCGCGAGAAACTCGCGTTCGCGGACTCCCATCTCCATGAGGCGATCCGTGAAATGCGCCGCCTCGAAGGCATGGAAGAAACGGTGGTGCTGTCGACCTGCAACCGCGTGGAAATTTACTCCGCGGTCAACGACCCGGAGCGTGCCATGGAGAGTCTCCGCGAGTATCTGACCCGACATTTTGACCTGGGGGACTTTGCCCAGCACATAGATTTTTACCACCATTCCGGGGTGGCGGCAGCGTGGCACCTTTTCCGGGTCGCGAGCGGACTCGACTCCATGGTGCTGGGAGAGACCGAGATTTTCGGCCAAGTGAAAAAGGCCTACGCCACTGCCCAGGAGGCCGGCGGCACCGCCCGGCGGCTGAACAAGTTGTTCCAGCAAGCCTTTCAGGTAGGGAAGTTGGTGCGCTCGAGCACCCGGATCACCCACGGGTCCACCTCCATCGGCTCAGTGGCGGTGGATCTGGCGGAGAAGATTTTTGGCGAACTTTCCGGCTGTCAGGTGATGATCGTGGGAGCCGGGGAAATGAGCCGGCGCACCGGCACAAGTCTGCTCTCGCGCGGCGCCAAAAGTATCATCGTCTCCAACCGATCCCATGACCGGGCCGTGGAACTCGCGGAAGAAATGGGGGGCAAGGCGGTCCGCTTCGATGACTGGGAGGAGACGATGATCCATGTGGACATCGTGATCACCTCCACTGCGGCGCCTCATTCAATCATTCATCCGGCCATGGTGGAGACGGTGATGAAAAAGCGCCGAGGGCGCTCGCTCTTCATCATCGACATCGCGGTGCCCCGCGATGTGGAGCCGGCGGTCAATGAGCTGGAAAATGTCTACCTTTACGATATCGATGCCCTCGAAACGATGGCATCGGAAGCCCGCGAGGAGCGGGAGCGCCAAATCACGCTGTGCGAGGCGGTGATCCAGAGTCATCTCGACGAGAACGGAATCACCGCTCTCGCTCCCATCCCGGACCGCCCTCCGACCGGAAAAGACCGCTCCCGCCCCGGCAATGACCTCGTCGGCGACAGCCCCGAGGCCGACCCGATCACCCACTCCTGACCGCATCTGTTTGGTTTCCTTCATGCCCTTCTCCCACTCACCCTTCATCCTCGGCACCCGCGGCAGCGAACTGGCCCTGACCCAGGCCCGTCTCACCGAGGCCGCCCTCCGTGCCACCGGTTTTACCGGCGCCGTGGTCATCCGCATCATCCAGACCATCGGGGACAAACGCCCTGATCTGAAGCTCGCCGAATTCAGCCAAACCGGCGGGCAGGACGGGGCTCCGCTGCTCGACAAAGGGATCTTCACCAAGGAACTGGAGGAGGCCTTGCTGCGGCACGAAATCCACGCCGCCGTCCATAGCCTAAAGGATGTCCCCACGGAGATCGCCCCTGCCTTCACCCTCTCGGCGACCTTGCCAAGGGCTCCCATTGAGGATGTGCTGATCACCCACACTCCCTGCCCGGGTGGTCTCCGGGACTTGCCCCAAGGCGCCACCGTCGCCACCAGCAGTGTCCGTCGGGCCCGCCAAGCCCGCTGGCTGAGGCCTGATCTGACCATCGTGGACATCCGGGGCAATGTCCCCACCCGCCTGAGGAAATTGGCGGAGACCCCCGATTGGCAGGGCCTCCTGCTGGCCCGCGCCGGTCTGGAACGGCTGGGCTTTCTCGCCCGGGATGCCGCCGCGGACCAGGCCCCGCTGATGGGGACACCTCACAACCTGCACGTCCACACCCTCGATCCTACGGATTTTCTGCCCGCCGCCGGCCAGGGCGCGATCGCGATCGAATGCCGCTCCGAGGACGCCGCCACCCGGGGCGTGGTGGAGCGGCTCTGCGACTGGCCGACCTACCACCGGGTCATGGCCGAGCGGGCTTTCCTCGCCCGTCTGGGCGCCGGCTGTCAGACCCCGGTGGGAATGTGGACGACGCTGACCAATGACCAGATCACGCTGCAAGCCCGCGTGTTTGATGAAACCGATCCGCGGGCCGCTCCCCGCGAAGGCTCCCACACCGGCCCGGATGCGTCCCCCGCCCTGCTTGCAGAAGCCCTCCACCAGACTCTTTTTCCCGATGCCCAGTCCCACTAAGAAATCCGCCACCACCGCACCCGGAATCTGTTACCTGATTGGCGCCGGCCCAGGGGATCCGGGACTGATGACGCTGCGGGGACGTGACTGCATCGAGCGTGCCGATGTGGTGATCTACGACTACCTCGCCAATCCCGCCTTCCTGCAATGGGCAAGACCCGATGCCGAACGCGTCTATGTCGGCAAAAAAAGCCGGGACCACACCGTGCCCCAGCCGGGCATCAACGAGCTGCTGATCGAGCATTCCCGGAAAGGGCATACCGTGGCCCGGCTCAAGGGCGGGGATCCCTTTGTCTTTGGTCGCGGGGGGGAAGAAGCCCAGGAACTGGCCGCATTGGGCCTGCCCTTTGAAATTGTGCCCGGCATCAGTTCCTCAATCGCCGGTCCCGCCTACGCCGGAATCCCGGTGACACACCGAGATCATTGCTCCCAACTGACCATTTTCACGGGACATGAACGACCGGAGAAATCCGAGTCTTCGATCGATTTTGCGCAGATAGCCTCTGCTCCGGGAACCAAGGTGATGCTGATGGGAGTGGAACGGCTCGGCTCCATCACCAGCCAGCTCCAGGAACACGGCATGCTCCCGGACACCCCGGTGGCCCTGATCCGGTGGGCCACCACGGGCAGGCACCAGAGTCTGATCGGACAGCTCGACACCATCGCCGGCTTGGCCGAGGAAAAAGGTTTCGCCGCTCCTGCGGTGGCGGTTTTCGGAGGGGTGGTCGGGTTGCGTGACGAATTGAACTGGTTTGAAACCCGCCCGCTGTTTGGCAAGCGGGTGGTCGTGACCCGGACGCGCCAGCAGGCCGGGAAATTGAGCCGGAGCCTGTCGGAACTGGGAGCTGACGTCCTGGAAGTTCCCACGATCCGGATCGAACCTCCGACCGACTTGCGGACCTTTGCCGAATTGGTCCAAGATTGCCACACCTACGACTGGCTGGTCTTCACCAGCCCCAACGGAGTCGATGCTTTCTTTGAAGTCTTTTACAAATTGTATCCCGATGTCCGCTCGATCGGAGGTGTCCGGATTGCCGCCATCGGGCCGGGGACCGCAGCCCGCATCAAAGAACAGCATCTTGCGGTGGATCTGATGCCGAAGGAGTTCGTCGCCGAAGGGCTCGTCACCGCGTTCCAAGAGGAGGCCGGCAGCCTCGACAATGCCACGCTGCTTTGGGTGAGGGCCGAAGCGGCCCGCGATGTGGTTGTGACAAGCCTGACCGAAGCGGGAGCAATCGTGGACGAAGCCATCGCCTACCGGACCGTTCCCGAAACCCAGGATCCGACTGGCAATGCCGCGCGACTCAGCGAAGAAGGGGCGGAAATCATTACGTTCACGAGCGCTTCCACCGTCCAGTGCTTCCTCAATATGAAACTGACCCTACCCAAGGGAATCAAAATTGCCAGCATCGGACCGGTCACTTCCGAAGCGATCCGCGAGCATGGTCTCACGGTCGACATTGAGGCCGAAACCCACGATATTCCCGGCCTGGTGGAAGCGGTTCTCACTTTGGTGGCGAGAGATTGATCCCCCCGGAGCAGGCAGACCAAGGCAGATGAAGACCATCTTGATCACAGGGTGCTCCCGTGGCCTGGGTCGGGCCGCCGAGGAAAAATTCCTCTCCCTGGGGCATCGCGTCATCGGGTGCGCCAGGAATGC
>JADZAX010000082.1 GCA_020852405.1 Verrucomicrobiales bacterium | reverse complement strand
CTTCATCCCATCGGCGGCGGCGGAGATGATCCCCCCGGCATAGCCGGCGCCTTCCCCAGCGGGATAGAACCCGGCCAGGCTGACGCTCTGGAGCGTCCCGGCATCGCGCGGCATCCGGACCGGTGAACTGCTCCGGGTTTCCACCCCCACCAGCACGGCGTCGGGCAAATCATATCCCCGCAGCTTCCTCGCCATGGCCGGGATGGCCTCACGCAGGGTTTCCACGACGAAGTCCGGCAGACAGCGCGCCAGATCCGTCGGGGTCACTCCCGGTTTGTAGGACGGAATGACCGTGCCCAACCCGGTGGAGGGACGTCCCGCGAGGAAATCCCCGACGCGCTGCACCGGAGCGTGGAAATTGCTCCCGCCGAGTTCGAAAGCGACGCGTTCCCAGTGACGCTGGAAAGCGATGCCGGCGAGGGGATCGCTTCCGCCGTCGAAATCCTCCGGCCGCACATCGACCATCAGCCCGCTGTTGGCATTGGCCTCGGCCCGCGCATAACTGCTCATCCCGTTGGTCACCAGTCCCCCCGGCTCCGACGCGGCGGCCACGACCAGCCCGCCCGGACACATGCAGAAACTGTAGGCGGCCCGGCCATTTTTGGCGTGATGCACCGTCTTGTAGGGGGCGGCCCCGAGGGCGGGATGTTCCGCCTGACGTCCATACTGGGCGAAATTGATCAATCCCTGGGGATGCTCGATGCGCACGCCGAGAGAGAAGGGCTTTGCTTCAAACGCCACACCGGCTTCCCGGAGGAGGACGAAGGTGTCGCGCGCGCTGTGCCCCACCGCCGCAATGACCCGGTTCGTCCGGAGCGTTTCCCCCGAGGCCAGCACCACCCCGGTGACACGCCCCTCGGCGGTGAGCAGCTCCGTCATGCGGGCCTCGAACCGCACGTCCCCTCCGAGCGAAAGGATTTCTTCGCGGATTTGCCGAACCACTTTGATGAGACGGTCCGTTCCGATGTGGGGCTTACCGTTGGTGAGAATGTCCTCCGGCGCTCCCGCCTTGACGAGTTCTGTGAGCAGCCAGCGGATGCGGTGCTCCCGGTCCTTGATCTGGGTGTAAAGCTTGCCATCAGAGAAAGTGCCGGCCCCGCCCTCCCCGTACTGGACATTGGACTCCGGATTGAAAGGCCAGTTCCGGTTCCAGAATCCCGTGACATCCCGGGCGCGTTCCCCCGCGGCTTTGCCCCGCTCGATCAACAGGGGACGCCAGCCATGCCGGGCCAGCAGCAGCGCGCAAAAAAGACCGCAGGGTCCACTGCCCACGATGATGGGACGGAATCCCTCGCCCGGAGGCTGGTCCAGAGGACGCACCCCATCGAGTTGCCGGTAGCGTTCATCCGGCGGGGGAGCCTGACCGGCCGCACGCAGGGCCTCTTCCCCCCGCGTCAGTTCCACATCGACGAGGCAGGAAAACCGCACCCCTTCCCTTCCCCGGGCATCGACCGACCGCTTCACCATTTCCACCCGGGCGATGTCACCGACCGGAATCTGGAGCGCGGCGCTGACCGCTTCCCTCAGATCGGACTCCTGATGATCGAGGGGCAGGCGGATTTGATCAAGTCGCAGCATGGCAGAGCACCCCCACCATTCCACCTCCAGAGCAGGCCGTCAATGCTCTGGACCGGATCTGACCGGGACGTCCTCCCTGAACTGTCCCCACCTCCTGAACGCAAAAAACCCCTGCCCCATCCTTCCAGCTTCACCGGGAGGACAGTCACAGGGGCCACTTCCATTGCCCGCAGCAGCTACCCTCGCAGGCAGCACTCTACGGGCAGGAAACTGTATCCCACCTCAGTAACGCGGTGGTGGGTAATTCGGCGGTGGCGGGGGCTGATTGTAGTTGCCCTGATTGTAATACTGCTGGTTGCGGTAGGCTTCCTGTTCTTCGCGCTTGTCTCTGGAGTTGCCAAGCAGCGCGCCGCTGCCGGCACCCACGGCACCGCCGATGGCCGCCCCTTCGAGAGGACGTCCCGATTGGTTGCCGATGATGGCCCCGACACCGGCGCCGACCAAGCCCCCCGCGACCGCACCCGTGGAGGTGTTGGGACCGCAGGCAGAAAGGCCCAAAGCGCCCGTGAGAGCAATGAGTGTGAGTAGGGTCTTTTTCATTCGTTGTTTTTTCAGGAGGGAGAAGATATGACAGAGGTCGTCGCATCTTCCTGCAATGCCAAGGAAAAAATTTCGACTTTCCTGATTATTAAACCAAAAGACAAGATCCCCGCCCCGCATTCCCGGAGGCGGCGCAGAGCCTCCACCAAGGACGGCCCCGCCGCGCCGCAATCCCGCTCCCAGGCGGATCCACCGGAACCCTTCCGGGAGATTTCCTGCGGAGATTTCTCTCTCGCGGAGACCGTCGGATCAGGCCAGGTATTCCACTGGGATCCCGATCCGGACGTCCCGGGAACCGCCTACACCGGCTGTCTCGGCGAGACCGCGCTCCGGCTCTGGCAGCCCTGCCCTGAACGACTCCGCTTCCCATCGGTTCTGGAGCGTGAAGTCCGGCATTTCCTCCGGCTCGACGCCAGCCAT
>JADZAX010000081.1 GCA_020852405.1 Verrucomicrobiales bacterium | reverse complement strand
TGGAATGCCTCCGGATTGAGCCTGGCACCTTTGCACAAGGGTCGCCTGTTACCGAGGTGGGGCGCAAAGAAGACGAACAGCAGCGCCAGGTCATCCTGACCCGTGCCTTTTTACTCGGCAAATACCCGGTCACAATGGGAGAGTTCCGCCAATTCGTCAAGGAAACCGGATACCGCACCGAAGCCGAACAAGGAACCTCCGGTGGATTTGGCTGGGACGGACAAGCTCTCGTTCAAAAGCCGGAATTCTCCTGGAAAAACCCAGGTTATCCCCAAACCGACCGACATCCCGTGACCTTGGTCACCTGGTTTGACGCCCAGGAATATTGCCGCTGGCTGAGCCGAAAAACAGGACACAAGATCAGCCTGCCGTCGGAAGCCCAATGGGAATTTGCCTGCCGGTCCGGCAGCCAAAACCCCTACCCGGAAGGCGTTGCCGAAAAAGACATCGCCCATAGCGGCACAGCTGGGAAAGGTGCGTTGCCAGTGGATGCCTTCCCTCCCAATAGTTGGGGTTTGGTGGGCATGCCGGGAAATGTCTGGGAATGGTGCGAAGACTGGTTCGGGCCTTACGAATCCGGCCCGGCTAGGGATCCCGTACAGCAGAATGACAAACTCTCCGACAAACCGCGCCGGGTCCTCAGAGGAGGCGCATTCACGAAAACCCTTCCGAATGCCCGATCAGCCGCCCGTTTCCGAAATGATCCCCGCAGCAGGAATGCGGACAATGGGTTCCGCATCATGTCTTTCGATCTTGAAGCCAAAGCCGCCACACCCACGGCAATTCCCGCTTCAAAATCCAGCGATCCCTCCCGTCCCCCGGCACGTGTGGAGGCCGAGCCGGGAGTGCCGCCCTCGTCATCCCCAAAACGGCCCCTCCCATCTCAAGCGGGCTCTCCCGCCCACCCTCTGTCCCCACCGGCACCCACCGGATCTGGTCGGCTAATTTTCGGACTGCCCTGCATTGCCGTGGTAGTCGGCATTTTTCTGGCCCTGTTCGGTTTGATCCGGAGGCTGAGCCGTCGGGAAGGCCAAGCAAGCCCGGTTTCCCGGCCTTTGCGGACACCCTCCCTCGCGGAAGTCGATCTCAATGGCCCGATCCGGGTGGAGGCCACGGATGAGGGATTCTGGGTTCGCGCCTCCGTTCCCGAGGGAACCCATCTGCTGTGGAGGTGCCATCTCGACGGGTCTTGGGAAGAGCGGGAGTTTGCGTATCTGGGAGGTCCCCATGGACAGTTCATCGCCACTGGCATGCGGCCATCCCAAATCACTGTGGTCCGGGCCGGGACTCCTCCGTCCGAACTTCCTCCCCCACCATTCCCGGCGCGCTCTTCGTTTCCTGAAGAGGACGTTCCGCCTTACCATTCCAGCCATCGTCGGCCTTCGGCCTATTGATCCGCGCATTCCATGGCCCTGGTTTGGATACCCACTGAAGCGGGAACTGATCCGGGGCGGCAGGCACGGACTATCCGGAGTCTGAAAGCTCTCGGATGGGATCTCTGGCCGGGTGACCTGCCGCCTGCCCAAGGCAACTATTTGGTGGCCCGTCCCGGCATGTGGTGCTCCCGCGAAACGCCCCCATTCCTCCCCGGCGACCCCGGGCGGATCAGTCTCGCCATTCCCCGGCATTCGGCGGAATGGCGCCAACTTGCCTCCCGCTGTGGAGGGCTTTGGGCCCGTCTGCCCCGTTGGAAACGGCGCTTCCCCTCCCCGCCAGCGGCAGCGTTTTTGGGATCGTCCGTCGGCGAGGTCTTCCGCAAGGCGATGACGAAAGGAGAACCATGGTCCCTGACACTTGAAACCCTAGTTTTCTCAAAATCATGGCAAGCCAGCCTGCTGGCGGACTTTGAGGCGGACCACGATGATCATCTCCGGATTGTCCAGGTGGTAACCTCTTTCCAGATCGGAGGTGCCGAAAAAATCGCACTAAGTCTGGGGGAAGGCCTTTCCAACCGGGGAATTCCCACCTTGGCGATCGCCACCGGCCGTGGGCAACGACCTGAATGGCCCATCCGGGTGCCTTCGATAGACCTGGCCGACTCCCCGGAGCCGATGGCTGATTTGGAGAAAGCTGCCCGCCAGTTTGGTGCGGATGTGCTCCACACCCATCTTCTCACCGGAGAAACCATCACCCGTCTCTCGATGAACGGTTGGCCGGTGATCGTGACTCTGCACAACACACCCTCCGCGCTTCCTCACG
The DNA here is from genome assembly GCA_020852405.1 of Verrucomicrobiales bacterium. Lineage (GTDB taxonomy): Bacteria > Verrucomicrobiota > Verrucomicrobiia > Verrucomicrobiales > DEV007 > JACKQE01. The sequence continues at coordinate 9,091 of JADZAX010000081.1, read as the reverse complement.
GCATGACTGGCCTGCCTGCGGATGCCGCTTGTCTCGTTCTCGGCTGCGCCAAAGAAGTGGAACAGCAATGGCAGGGGAGCACTCCACAGGGCCCCCCTTCGAGGACCTTGTGGAATGGCATTCAACGCCCAGTTATCAATCCCGCGTCAGGCAGGGAACTGAAAATCCGACTGGGCATTGAAGAGCAGGATGTCGTTCTTCTGGCTTTGGCCAATGAGCGTCCCCAAAAACGTTTTGACCGGCTCCCCGCATTATTGGCGGCCTGCCAACGCAAGTCTGCCAATGCCGTTCACCTCCTCGTGGTCGGGGCCGGAACAGAATCTTTGTCCCCCCTCAACCTTCCCGGCTGGCATGGTCTGGGTTTGTTGGAAGAGGTGACACCGGCCTTGAGCGCGGCTGATGTTCTTGTGTCCTGCAGTGCCCATGAAGGCCTCAGTCTCTCCCAACTGGAAGCCTTGGGAGCGGACAAACACGTCGTCGCCACCGCAGTCGGAGGAACCTCCGAGGTTCCGGGAATCCGGCTGGTTGCCGAAAATGCGACCCCGGAGGATTTCGCGGACGCGGTGTTGGAAACCCTCACCTTGCCCCCGCCGGGCCTCCCCAAATCGTTTTTCCGTGAAGCCATGATTGCGAGGGCGGCATGGTTGTACGAACGCGTTCTCCGCCAGCACCTGGTGACGCCTCCCCGGGCGGATTGGTGGCTGGTAACCAACCATTTTCACACCGGCGGCGCCCAGACCAGTGCCCGAAGGCTGCTGCTGGAAATCCATTCCCGGGGCTACCACGTAAGAGTCAGTGTCGTCGAGGAAGATCCGCACCAGCCCAGCCCGGGAACGTTGGCCCTGCGGGCATCCGGCATCACGGTGCACAGTGCTCCTTCGATCCAAAGTCATGATGCGGGACAAGTTTGCCGCGAGGTGCTGAAGACCATTGATGCGAGCGGCACCAGTGTCGTGGTTTTTTGGAATCTGATCGCGAGCTGCAAAATCATTCTCGCGGACGCCCTTTGGCGCGGGCGGGTATACGATGTCAGCCCCGGTGAGATGTTTTACTCCTCATTGGCCCAATACTTCGATCGCCCCCGGACCGGACTTCCCTATCAGAGTCCCCGGGAATATGGCCGGTTGCTCGCGGGAGCGGTCGTCAAATATTCGGGAGAAGCTGAACAGGCCCGGACCACCCTCGAGTGCCCGGTGGCGGTGATTCCCAATGGGCTGCCACTCCCACTTCCGGTTGCTCGCCAACCCGGAACCCGTTTGATGATTGGAACCGCAGCGAGATTGTCCCCCGACACACGATTGGAGGCCTTGTTGGACGCCGTTCGCCTCGCCTTGCCGGATCTCCCCCCCTTCGAATTGCAAATCGCCGGAGGTCCAGACGGCGGCCATGACGCGTATGCCAAAGCCCTGCGGCGGCAGGCCAAAGGTTTGCCGGTACGATGGTTGGGGGAGCTTCCAGAGACATCCCAATTTTTGGAATCATGCGATCTCTTTGTCGCGATCTCAGAGCCGGCAGGCTGTCCCAATGCCACCTTGGAGGCCATGGCCGCCGGATTGCCTGTCATCGCCACCGACCATGGGGGTGCTCGGGAGCAGATTGCACATGACCTCACCGGGATTCTGGGTCCGGCCCGCCAAGCCGCCCCTTTGGCGAAAGCGCTGGTCCGCGCAGCGAGGGATCCCGAGCTGCGGGCACGCCTTGGGAGGGCGGCCAGAGCCGAAGCGGAACGCCGGTTTACCGTGTCCCGAATGGCCGACGATTACCTCGCTTTCGTAGGAATCAGCAGGAAGTCGGTTCCCGCAAAGCCAGTTTGACGGCATGAGGGAGGGCCGCGGCGACAAAACCGAGGCATTCCACGGCCCCACTGGGTTTGCCGGGAAGGGCAAGAACAAGAGACCGTTCGACCACGGCCCCAAGTCCCCGTGAAAGGAGAGCATTGGGGGTGATCTCCATCGATCGGGCACGCATCACTTCCCCGAAGCCGGGAATTTCAACGCGCATTAGCCCACGGATGGCTTCTGGTGTGACATCACGCTCCGCAATGCCGGTCCCTCCCGTGGTCAGGATCAGGCCGCAACCCTGGGCACAGAATGAGCGGAGGGCGGACTGAATGCGGTCGATGTCATCGGGAATGACCGCTTCCGGGCCGATGGTCCAACCACGGTCCTCACAGGCCAGTCGCAGAGCAGGGCCGCCGAGGTCTTCGTATTCCCCCGCCGTAGCGCGGTCGGAGACGGTGATGATGCCGACAAGGAAGGAAGGCTGCATGGTGGGAAAACTCAGTTGGGCAGGGTGTGTTTGGTTTTGGTGAGCAGAGTGATGCCCTCGATGACCATGGTATGGTCAATGGCTTTGCACATATCGTAAACCGTCAACGCAGCGACGGATACCGCTGTCAGCGCTTCCATTTCAACACCTGTCCGGGCATCGGTCCGCACCGTGGCGCGGATTCCCATGCCACCGGTTTCGGGAAAGAAATCCACGGCAACTTTGGTGATGGGCAGGGGATGGCAGAGCGGGATGAGGTCCGAGGTCCGCTTCGCGGCTTGAATACCGGCGACCCGGGCCACGGCGAGGACATCTCCTTTGGGGACTCCGCCGCTCATGATCGCGTCGACGGTGGCTGGAGCGAGCCGGATCACCCCCTGCGCGGTGGCTTCTCGACGCACAACCGGTTTCTCCGAGACGTCGACCATGGCCGCCGTGCCGTCAGGCCGCAGGTGGGTCAACTGGGGGGATTCTGGTTCCATGGGGAGCAGGGAAGGGCGATCACTCAACCGCCTATGGCGATCATGCGGCGTCCGGGTTGGTATGCGCCACGGAAGTCATGTTCCTTCGGCTTTTTGTCGACCACTTCCAGAATGTGACGGCGCAGTTCCTCATCGGAGGCCCCGGCCCGGAGCGGTCCCAACAAATCATGCTCCAAATGACTGCCCAAACACGGACGCACCCGGCCTTCGCACGTCAGACGCAACTTGTTGCAGGTCTCGCAAAAATGGAGATTCGTCATCGCCCCAATGAATCCGATGGTCTGCCCGGAACCGAGACGGTAGTAGGTGGCGGGCCCGTTGGTGCGAAAATCCGGCGCCGGTTCCAGTGTTCCAAATTGGAATTCGATGAGCCGCCTTGCCTCGGAAATGGGGAAAAAATTCTCCTCCGAGAGCACCTCGGTGGTGCTCACGGGCATGAGCTCGATGAAACGCAGCAAATGCCCGTGCGTTTCCGCGAATCGGACTAAATCCCAGATTTCATGTTCATTCTGATGCCGCATCAGGACGCAGTTGAGTTTGATCTGCTCAAAACCGGCCGCTTTGGCCGCTTCCAAGCCATCCAGGACCAACGGGAAAAAATCGCGTCCGGTAACCCGTTGGTAGGTGGCGCGGTCGAGCGTGTCGAGCGAAACATTGACGGTGCGGACCCCGGCCTGCCGGAGCCTTTCCGCGTGGGTCAAACCGCCCTCTCCGACCGGACGGGCCAGCAGGGTGCCGTTCGTGGAAAGTCCGATGTCTGTGAGACCGGGGACTTGTCCCAGCTGCTCCATGAACCAAATGACATCGCGCCGGGTCAACGGCTCACCACCGGTGATCCGGATTTTCCGCACCCCGAGATCAACCGTTATGCGGATCAGGCGAAGCATCTCCTCATAGGTCAAGACCTCGTCACGAGCCAGCCATTCCTGCTCCTCCGTTGGCATGCAGTAGTGACAGCGCTCGTTGCACCGGTCGGTGATCGAAACCCGCAAATAGGAAATGTGATGGCCGTATCGGTCTTCCACGTCCCCAGTGTAGCGCAAATGCCGCGTCTGGACACCAAAATGCTACCAGGGATCTCTACCCCGCGCAGCGGCAGCGGGTTTTCGCCCTTGCGGAACCCCCAAAAACAGGCAGAGATTGGGGATCTCTTGAGAAGGCTTCCCGTCTCCACTCAAGGGTTTGACTCTGCCTTCTCCAGACCGCCCGCAGTCTCATCACTCTCCGACCTTGGATTTCTACCGCATTCCCCAGCCCAACGTTGAAAGCAGCAGCCGCGCGGCCGTGTTATGAAGGCCAAACTGGAAAGGTTGGAACAATTTCTCGTGGAGGTGATTTTGGATCGCCGCCAGGGAAAGCGCGCTGCGGCCATCCGATGGTGGCTCTCTGGTCTGGCGAAGGTCTATGAAGGTCTGGTCAGCCTGAGGCTCTTCCTCTACCGGAACCGCATTCTGCGGGAGCGAACCCTGGGCTGCCTGGTCGTCAGCATCGGGAACCTGACGGTCGGGGGCACCGGAAAAACGCCGGTGGTGGAAAAATTCGCCCGCGCCCTTCAGGACGGAGGCAGACGAGCCGCCATCCTGAGCCGAGGCTACAAGAGCGTTAAGCAGCCTTTCCTGAAGCGGCTCAAAGGCCGCCTCCAAGGCAAAAATGAAATAGACCCGCCTCGGGTGGTCTCGGATGGAAAGGATCTGCTGCTGGATTCCCGGACCGCTGGAGATGAACCTTACATGTTGGCCGCGAACTTGAAAGACATCGTCGTGGTGGTTGACAAGGACCGGGTCAAGAGTGGCAAACACGCCATCAGTGAATTCAACGTGGACACCCTGATCCTCGATGACGGACTCCAGTATCTTCGTCTCCGTCACCGGCTCGACATTGTGCTGGTGGACCGCTGGCAACCGTTCGGGACGGAGCGTCTCCTGCCCAGGGGAACCCTGCGTGAACCCCCGCGCAACCTACGGCGTGCCAGCTATGTCTTCATCACCAAGTGCAACGGTGAACCCAATGATGAACTGATCCAACGCATCCGGGTCTACAACCGGACTGCGGAAATCATCGAGTGCGAGCACCGTCCCCTCTATTTGGCGGAGATCGAGACCCGGGCGAACCGTCCCCTGTCCGACCTGAAGGACATGAAAATCGGCGCCATCAGTGCCATCGCCGTGCCCGAGAGCTTCGAGGAGGGGCTGGAACGCCTGGGAGCCAGCATCGTGGCACGCTGTCGCTTCATGGACCACCACCGGTTCACTGAGCCTGAAATTGTGGACTTCATCCAGGAATGCCTCGACGCGGGAGCGGAGATGATTGTGACCACGGAAAAAGACTCGGTCCGTTTCCCCAAACTGATCCAGCGGGCTCTGCCAGTTTACTACATGAGGGTGGAAATTGGGATCCTGAGCAACAGTGAGAGTTTCGAGGACTGCATCCGCCGAATCTGCCAACCTCGGCCCATCGTGCCGGCAAGACGATTTTTCTGATGACGGAGGAAGCCGATCAAGATGAAGCAGTCCGCGAACTGACGCGGAATCTGGGACGCCGGATGAAGGTGATGCGCTCCGAGAGGGACTGGTCACTCAGTGATTTGGCCACTCTCAGCGGGGTCAGCCGGTCGATGCTCAGCGAGATCGAACGGGAACGGGCAAATCCAACCTTGAGTGTGACCTCACGCATTGCGCGCGCCTTCGGTTTTACGATGCAGGAGTTTATCAGCCTGGCGGAGGGCCCTCCGGCCATTCAGACCATCCGTAGCACGGATCCGGCTCAGTGGTTCCCCTCAGCCCCGGGTTGCCAGATCAGAACGCTGTCTCCCCTGAACCTCGAAAAATTGGCGGAATTTTACGAAGTCACCCTTGAACCCGGCCGTGAACTTCGCAGTCAGCCTCACATTGCAGGCGCCCGAGAATTTCTGACCGTAAGGGAAAGTCAGGTCAGAGTGGAATCGGGTTCCGATGCAGATACTCTTTTCCCGGGGGACTCCACCACCTACCGGGCCGATCTGCCGCATGCGATCGTCAACACGGGGGATCAGCGCGCCGTGGTTCTGTTGGTGGTGCTTTACCGCTGAGGGTCCGCCACCGTGAGGAAGCCTTCCCCATCGAAGGATCCTTCCAATATCACCCCGGGCAAGGGTGCCAAGGGGAAACACGGACCAGAAAAGTGGAGCACTCCAGGCTCCGTCAGTTTGTTCTTCTCATTCTCCACCCGGACGGCAATGCCGGGCAGGAGCAATCCCTGAGAGCCTGCTTTCCGCCCCCGTTGAAAAGTATGCCCGATGGCGTCGGTGTGCGGGTCAACGAGACTGAGCGAGACCAAGGCTCCGAGAGCCTCGGGGGCCCATCCGCGGCAGATGGGAAGCCCCAGGTCAGCCTCCCAGGAAAGTTCCATCTCCGCGTCGAGCCCGCCCTCGAAACAAAAAAACCGCCCCGGAAGCCTCCCCGTCCAAGGAGCGCCATCCGGGCCGCCCGGGATCTGGGCCCGAAGCATGTTGGTCAGCACCACGGCATCGACGGGATCGGCGGCAACGGCAGTGAAAAATTTGCCAGGATCGATCTTGGCGCCAAAGGACCGACTGACAACGGTGCCACGCTGAAGAACAGGATACCAAAGTGACAGAACGGTGCCGAGGACGGTATGGTATTGGGCCTCGGAAAAGACGCATTCGCCAGAGGCCAGAAAGTTTGCACTGGTGAGCTGGGCCTCTTGGGAAAGCAGATTCTGCTGACTCAGCACGGTGATCGGGATGTCCCCAACGGAAGCCGAGCCGGTGTCGTGGATCCAGGCAACGGCGGGTTTTTCCTGCCCCTCGGGAAGCCGGCGGGGGAACCCAAAACGCAGACAAGTCAGGGCGGACGGTTCGATCCAGGAGAGAACGCGCTCACCCAGCAACCGGGCCGATACCGCAGTGAGCTCTTCCGCCATGTCGAGCAGACGCACCGGGGATCCCGAGGCCAAAAGATTGACCAGACTTTCAGAAAAAACCCGGGAGGTAACGACCGTCTCAATTCCATGAACCCGCAAAGCCCGCTCCAACCATTCAACATCCAATTGGCCACCTCCCATCATTTTCAGGGGAACAGCGACAGGGACCCGGCCTGCCAAACGAACGCCGAGGTGCATCAGGGCAGCAGTCGGTCCCGAAGGAAGCAATATGCCAACGCGTCCGGACTCAGGAGGCAAGGTGCGGCGCCACCGGGCCGCCAACGCCAACGCCGAAGCCAGAAAGCGGCGCCGGGGCCAAACATGGCGTTCCCGCCCGTGTTCGATGTAGGCATTGCCGCTGGATTTCAATCCTTGAACAATGGCCCTCTCAACGCTTCGCCGGGCTTCGGGACGATTCGAAACCGCTTTGACCGACAAATCCTGGAAGGCCCGGCGCAGCCGGTCATCGGTGACCTCTCCGGCCGGGATGGGATCACCAAAGGCAACCGTCACCGGATAACGCAAACGAAGTGGCCATTTGTAAAAGTAACGACCTCGCTCAAACGTGAAAATGGAACCCCACAGGCGGTCCATGTAGACTGGCAGGACTGGTGCATTAGCTTTCCGGGCGATGACTTCGAAACCCCGGCGCAACTCGTTCACCACCCCGGTGCGTGAGAGCTGCCCCTCCGGGAAAATGCAGACGACGTCCCCTTCCTTTAGCCCTTCCGCCGTGGCCACGATGGCATCCTTCGCCTTGTTGGGCCGGATCGCAATGGCCCGAAAGAGCCGGAGAAACCAGGCAATGGCTCGGACTTTGAAAAAATCCTCAAAAATAAGAAACCGGATCGGCCGTGGAGAGGCGGTGGTAAGAATGAAAGAATCAATGTAACTGACGTGGTTCGCCACCAAAAGCACGCCTCCCAACTCCGGCATGTGTTCCGGGTTCAGTGCCTTCACCTGGTAAACCCGACGGAACAAGCCCAGAAGCACAAAGCGGAGCAATTGCTTGGGAACCAGACGGATGATCCAAACGGACAGCAGGATGGAAGGAACGGCAAAAATGATGACCTGCCATGCTGCCGGCAGATGGCTGATCGTGAACACCATGCCGAGAAGAATGGCCAGAAATCCCGCCGTCGATGTCAGGAGGCCTTCTGCGGAGAGAACTCTGCCGCGCCAGGATTCATCGGCCCTTTCCTGCAATTTGGCAGTCAGCGGGGTGATATAAAACGCCCCCGTGATGCCCACCAAGCAGAGGCAGGTGTGAAAGACCGCCCCGGAGGGATGGAAGAACCCCAGGGCGCCAAGGGAAAGCCCCATCCCGATGCCGCCAAGCGGCACCATGCCCAACTCGATGTGATGACGGCTGAGGAACGACACCAGGATGGTTCCAATGATCATCCCCACTCCGAGAATGGCACTCATGTTGGCTCCGGCGGCAGCCCCCAAACCGGTGGTTTGATCGGGGTATAATTCCAACCCAAAGTTCACCGTGACCACGCCCATGAAATAGGCGATGAGCCAAAAAAAGGTGATCCCCAGTGCCGTAAAACGCAGGGTTCGGTTGGCGAATACGTAGGTCAAATCAGAGAAGTGGCTCCATGCGAGATTGGTCGTAAAATGGACTTCAGGATGCCCATCGGTGGGGGCCAAAAAAAACGACAGAAGGAGTGGAACTAGCGCTGCTGATCCAACCCACAGCGCCGGATGGAAAGCCGACTCCCAGATCCCGTGACCTCCGGCCCGCATGTGGGCGAACATGGTACCCCCGAGCCAGATTCCAGCCAAGGAGGAGACAATGGTGACCATCAGCATGAGACCGTTGGCGAAAGACAGGCGGTTGGCACCGAGGTATTCCTTGAGAACCCCTTGTTTCGCGGGACTGAAGAAAACCGACTGCACGCTGAGTAGGAAAAAGCCGACCACCGCCACCGAAAGAATCTGCCGGCTCAGACTCCAGAGAATGGCAGCGAACAAGACCAATTGGAGGGCCAAACAGAACCTGATGTTGGTACGCTTGGAGTACCGGTCAGCCATGAATCCGGCCACCGGCGCCAGAAGAATGAAGGGAAGCGGTATCAGCAGGGAGAGCGTGAACTGAGGATTCTCCCCCAGCCAGGGAGTCTTGGGCAAAGCCAAGGTCAGGCTGATCAGGATGAATTTGACGAAGTTGTCGTTGAACGCGTTTTGACCTTGGATGAAGAGCAGAGCGAGAAAGGAACGCCATCCCCCCCCCGGAACGAGGTCGGACACTTTTCCTGAGAGGGAGGGTTCGGTCGGCGTCATGCGGCTGGTCACCAGACGCTGCGGCGATTGCGCAGCCCTTCGGAAGTAACACGGCTCTGGGTGGCGGAAGCAGCCTGATCGAGACAATTTTGCCATTGCACGGCTTCAAGACGGCCTCCTCGGGCCTCGCG
>JADZAX010000080.1 GCA_020852405.1 Verrucomicrobiales bacterium | reverse complement strand
GGCTGGGACGTCCGGCGTCTCCTCAAAACCATGGTGATGTCCGCCACCTACCGTCAAACCTCGTCCGCCTCCGAGGAGCAGTACCGGTCCGATCCGGAAAACCGCCTCCATGCGAGAGGCCCCCGCTTCCGCCTCGACGCTGAAATGATCCGGGACCAAGTGCTCTTCAGCAGCGGCATCCTATCGACTCGGCGCGGCGGTCCTTCGGTAAAACCGGATCAACCCGGCAACATCTGGGAAGTGTTGGGTTACCAAGGCAGCAATACCATGGTCTTCTTTCCCGACCAGGGAGACAACCTTTACCGCCGCAGCCTCTACACCTTCTGGAAACGCACCGCTCCCCCGCCGAACATGACGCTTTTCGACGCCCCCAACCGGGAGAGCTGCACGGTCCGGCGCGAACGCACCAACACACCGCTCCAGGCTCTCGTGATGATGAATGACACGCAGTATCTCGAGGCCGCCCGCTCCCTCGCCGCCACGCTGATGGAAACCGGAACGGATTCCAACCAGCACATGGCAACCGCCTTCCAACGTGTCGTCGGCCGCCCCATCGACACGGATTCCCGGCAGGTTCTGGAGGAATGCCACACCCAATACCTCGGACACTTCAAGCAGCAACCCGGGGAGGCCGCCGCCCTGCTGCGGGTCGGTGAACTCCCCTCCCGGGACGCCGGTCATCCGGCGGAAACCGCCGCTCTCGCCCTCGTCATCAGCCAGCTCTTCAACCTCGCGGAAGTGCTCAACAAGAACTGAGCCATCCCCCCACTCCCCTCATGAACGAACTCAACCAATTCCATCTCCTCGAGACGAGGCGCCGGTTTTTCAGCCGCAGCGCGACGGGACTGGGCTCGGCCGCCCTGGCCAGCCTGTTGGGACGCGACCGGCTTTTCGCCAGCTCATCCCATGCCCTCGAGGGGCTGCCCCAGGCGCCCAAAGCGAAACGGGCGATTTACCTGTTCATGTCCGGCGCCCCGTCCCAGCTCGATCTCTTCGACCACAAACCGAAGATGCAGGCGCTCTATGACCAGGACCTGCCCGAGTCAATCCGCAACGGCCAGCGGCTCACCACCATGACCTCGGGACAAAAGAGATTTCCCGTCGCGCCGAGCATTTATCAGTTCCGTCAATACGGGCAAAGCGGGGCCTGGGTGAGCGAACTGCTGCCCCATGTCGCCCGCATGACCGATGACATCTCCTTCGTCAAATCGATGTGGACCGAGGCGATCAACCACGATCCGGCGATCACCTACATCCAAACCGGGAACCAGATTCCGGGACGCCCCAGCCTGGGCGCCTGGTTGAGCTATGGCCTCGGATCGGAGAATGAAAACCTGCCCGCCTTTGTGGTGCTGCAGTCCACCTGGTCGGCCAAACGCGAGGCTCAGGCCCTTTATTCCCGGCTCTGGGGGAGCGGTTTTCTGCCCTCAAAACACCAGGGAGTGGCCTTGCGGGCCCAGGGGGATCCGGTGCTCTATTTGTCCAATCCCGCAGGGATCGACTCTTCGCTGCGGAGAGTCATGCTCGATGGCTTGGGCAAAATGAACCGGCAACTGCACGAAGAGGTCGGCGATCCGGAGATCCAGGCCCGCATTGCCCAGTATGAGATGGCGTTCCGCATGCAGACCAGCGTGCCGGACCTGATGAATCTGAAGGACGAGCCGGAAAGCATCTTCCAGATGTACGGTCCCGACTCCCGCAAGCCGGGATCCTTCGCCTACAACTGCATCCTCGCGCGCCGTCTCGCGGAACGGGGGGTCCGCTTCACCCAGATTTTCCACCGCGGCTGGGATCAGCACGGAAACCTGACCGGCGACCTCCCCCTGCAATGCCGCGATGTGGACCAACCCAGCCATGCTCTCGTCCAGGATCTCAAACAACGGGGGCTCCTCGCGGACACTCTGGTGGTCTGGGGGGGCGAATTCGGCCGCACCATCTACTGTCAGGGCGGGCTTTCCCGCGAAAACTATGGGCGTGACCACCATCCTCGCTGCTTCACCATCTGGATGGCCGGCGGCGGGGTCAAGCCCGGCATCACCCACGGGGAAACCGATGATTTCAGCTACAACATCGTCGCCAACCCGGTCCACATTCGCGATCTCAATGCCACCATCCTGCACCAGTTCGGCATCGACCACGAGCGCTTCACCTTCCGCTACCAGGGGCTCGACACTCGCCTCACCGGGGTGGAAAAGGCACACCTGATCCGGTCTCTGGTGGGGTGAAATGGCGGAGTGGCTTGGTTTTCAGAAAAACTGCCACCGTCTATTCCAACCGCACCTTTTCCTGCTCCAGATCGACCTTGAAATCGACACCGGTGAGATCGACCAACCGCTGGGCGATATCCGCCACCGTTGCGTTTTTGAATTCCATCGGGAAGGCCCCGACGGTTGTGACTTGGTGCTGATCATAGCCATGGAAGCCGATCAACTGGGTCGATTCCTGGAGAAACCGAATGATCTCCTGCAGACGACCGAAACGCTTCCAGGGAATTGTCAGGGCGAATACATTTGCCTTCTCCGGGGCCGGGTTCGGCAGATCTGGAAAACCCGGAAGGGAGAAGATCACCCGGTGACCCGCCGGGCGCTCGCGGACGAACCATTCCTTGGCTTCTTCAGCCGCCAAATCCTTCCAGTATCCATACCCCACATGGTGCTGTCCTCCCACATCTCCGAGGTGAATCTTTCCCGCCCCATCCCTAAAGCCGACATCACCCCAAGACTCCCGCCACGAGGGCGTGAAGGCAAACACCCCCACAGAACCGGCCGTGGACTGCTGCCGAAGTCTCACCGTCACCGAGCCGGGGTCCTCGTAGCGGAAACTCGCTCCGACGCTGATCCCGTTGGCGAGGTGCACGAATCGAGCACGCAGGCCGGAAAAAGCCAGCTCACTGTCCGGAATCACTGGGGAGAACTGTTCTGCAAACTCCCCGTG
>JADZAX010000079.1 GCA_020852405.1 Verrucomicrobiales bacterium | reverse complement strand
CTCATGTAGAGCGTGGCAAGGCCCCCCAGCACAAACAAAAACATGACTCCCGCATTGAGGTGGAGGGTCTCGAAACGGAAGCGCAAGCTGCCGGAGTCCCCCCCTGTGGGAAGACGGGAAGGATGCCCCAAGGTCAGTTGTTTCTCCTTGCCAAAGAAAACGTTGGGTGGATTGCCCTTGCGCCGGTAATCCTGTCGCTCGAATTCGGCCCGGTTGAATAGATCGTGCACCTTTTCGTTGAGGTAGAGCTGTTCCGCGGTGACCCGGTTGGCGTCGGGGTTTTCCTCCTCCGCAAAATCTTCGTAGCGGAAGGTGCCCAGGCTCAGGGCGGATCGAATGCGGTCGATTTTCTGGGCAACGCCCGCGGGCGTTGGAGCCGACACGCTGTAGACGGTGACCAGGGCGTCCTTCAGCATGTCCATCCGATCCTCCTCCTCCTTGCTCAGTTGGGCTCCCGATCTGACGCGGGCTTTGAGAGGTTCCAGTTCGGCATTGACGTCATTGCTCAAGGCGGTGGCAGGATTCCGCTCGGCATGGGCGATGATGAGCGCTTCATAGGACCACCGCAACGGCATGATCTCGCAGATCAGCGGGACCTTGAGTTTGCTCTCGTCCTTGGATTCTTCCCCCGGATCGAGCCAGACGCTCAAATTCTGGAGAATGTCGACCCCGCGGTTCATTTCATCGTATTTGATCAAAGCCCCCCCCAGGATGATGTTGGGGATCATGATCAGCGGGATGATGTTGACCGCGGTTTTGGGGGTGCTGACGAGACTGGAGATGAACAGACCGGTGCCGATGCCGACCATGGAGGTGGAAAACATCCAGAACAGGTCGTGCCAGAACATGGATCGGATCGAAAGCACGGCATCCCCGATGGCCACATAGATGACGCACTGGATAAAGGCAAAAAATCCGAGAGCGATGACCTTGCTCATGATGTAGGACGCGACCCCGATGCCATGGTTGCGTTCCCTTTCCAGAAGCGCACGGTCCCGGATGATTTCCTCGGCACTGTTCGTCAGGCCGAGGAACAGCGCGATGACAAGGGAAAGGAAGAGGTAGGTGGGGATGTGGAAAGCGTTGGCGAAATGGTAGACCCCGTCCTCGCTGTAACGGAGCACCGCAGCCACCAAGAAAGCCAGCGCGGGAGCCTCAAGCAGTGTGGTGGCGAAGTTCGAACGGTTGCGCAACTTGCTGAGAAAAGCCCGTTTGAAGAGGTTGACGAACTGGACCCAGGTGTTGTGGAGGCAACGCCGGGGGCGGGCCGGAGCGATGGCGGGCTTGGTGGCGTGGGAACCTTCGGGCTCCAACTCTCTGAGATTCACCTCCTGCAACAGGCGGTGGGTCTGGAAGCGGTCCCGCCAGAAGGAAGGGTTGAACCTCCTGGCCGGGATGAGCTGGCCGCGGGCATCCTGTTCGTAGATGACGTCGCCACTAAGGTCCCGCAGCGGTGTCTCGAGCACATCGAACACAAAATCAGGGGTCACCGAGGTTTCGCTGGGCACGGCTTCCTCAACCGGTTCGTGGAACTCCCGGGGCGACACGCCCTCGTGACGGCGGGCATCGGCGAAATATTCCAGCATCTGGGAGGGAGTGCCGAAGAAGGCCAGTTTGCCTCCGTTGTCGAGCAGCAACGCCTTGTCAAACATGTGGAAGAGCCGGCTGCTCGGCTGGTGGATGCTGACCAGAGTGATCTTGTTGTGGGTCAGGCCGCGGATGATTTCGAGAACATGTTCCGAATCCTTGGACGAAAGGCCGGAGGTGGGTTCGTCGAACAGATAGATGTCGGCAATGCCGATCATGTCCATCCCGGCATTGAGACGTTTCCGCTGGCCTCCGCTCAGGTTCTTGGTGTTGCCATCGCCCGCAAGGCGGTGCCGGATTTCATTGAGCCCTAGTTCGACCAGCTTGGCGTCGGCCCGGCGCCGCCGTTCCTGCCGGGTGAAATGGGGAGCCCGGATGGCGGCGGCCGTGTCGATATTCTCCTCCACCGTGAGCAGGGGATCAAAGGCATCCTCATGGGGGATGAAGGCGATGTAGGGAGTCAGGTCCTTGAGATTCGCATAGAGGTCCACCCCGTTGAGATCGACGCGCCCCTCATGAGGGCGCAGCTGACCGGCGAGGCATTTCAGGAGGGTGCTCTTGCCGCAGCCACTGGGTCCCATCACGCAGACCATTTCTCCACGCTGCAGCTGGATGGAGATATTGTCCATCGCTGTGGCCCGGCGGTCGTAGCTGTGGGAGACATCCCGCACCGAGAGGGAACTGATGACATTGCGCTCCTCCTCGATGATGCGGTCACCGAAGTGGCAGCGGAGATACTGGCCATCCCCGATCGCGATGGTCTCGCCTTCGCGCAGCCAGGCTTTGCCGCGCACCGGCGTTCCCCCGACGACGATCGGTTGGTTGGCCCGGAGGACTTCAAGTTCCCCGGTTTTTTCGAGGTAGTGGCACTGGATGCGCAGCAGGACCTCGCCGGAGACACCGGGAGAGAGGAGAATGTCTCCTTCCCTCAGCAGCTCGGGATTGTTGGAGACGAGGAATTCGGAACGGCTTGGTTCGAGGTGGAAACGCCCCCCCATTTCGCGGGCCCGTCGGCGCAGCTCTGAGAAGGCGATTTCCGTGCGGTCATCGAAAACAATGCGGTCCCTCAGGCTCACCTCCATCGTCGCTCCCTTGCGGAGGCGCACTGTTCCGATGCTGGCGGGCACATCGCGCAGCACGGTGACGATGATGCCGAGTCCGGCGACCACCTCCAGGTAGCTCTGCTTGGAGCGCTCCTTTTCGATGAAATGAGCGCCGTTGGAGTCCTGGGCGAGGAACAGATGGGCCGTCGAGACGTGCTTCTTGGCGTTGAAGAAAAAGATCAGATCCTGGTAGTCGAGGACGACTTCGCCCACCAGAATGCGCTGGGCATCATAGACCCGGCAGAATTCGCCCTCCGAGACCCGGCGGCCCCGGACGATGACCGGATCGGTCCCGGTGTTTTTCAGGAGCACCAGGTCACGGAAGCGGAACACGGCAATGTTCTGGCTGTCACTGAGTCCCTGGAGCGTGACATCACAGGGCTTGCGGCGCCCGATCAGGACGGTTTCCAGGGGTTGTTCTCCGTCCTCTTCACTGGGCCGTTCATCGGAGATTTCCGAGGTGTTGAGCTGGTAGACGATGTTGATCGCCTCAGAGGCGACCCCCAGGGTGGTCATGAACTGGTAGAAGGTGATGAGCCTCTCCTTGGGCAGATCGGCCCGGGAAATCAGCACATAGAGCTGCACCCCCAGCAGGATTTTTTCTTCCAAAGGCAGCCGGGCGGACAAGTCCCGGGCGATTTTGTCCAGATTCTGCGGCTTGCGCAGGGCACGGGAATACAGTTGCCGCAGTTCCGAGTAGACCGTTTCGGGATAGTCGTAGCGAAGAAAGCCAAGAGTCGAGTCAATCTCCACCTCATCGACCTGGCCATCCATCTTGCTAAATCCAGCAAAGACCTGGATCAGCACCGGCAGCATGGTGTGCTCGGTCCTCTGGGTCTGCTGCCCCATGATGCGTTGACGCAGTCGCCGCCAAAAGGAGAAACGGGAGCGATCCATCCAACCCAAAGGCAGTCTGCGACGCACCTGATCGGGCAATTCGGAATGGCTGCCCTCGTGACTGCCGCTTGTCGGGCCCGTGGCTTGGGTGGTTCCCGGCTCTGGCTCCGTGGGCGTGGAAGTAGACATTGTCTGCAGAAAGGCGCTGGGGATCCGGGCAGTGAGGCGGCTCCGAGCCCCCCTTTTATTTTATAGCATCGAAATTCCGTGATGGCTTGTGGAAAATGCCCGGCGGTGCCTCGAATGGCAGTTTTCGTCCCCCTGCTGGGGCAACCTCCCACCGGTCCTGCCCGCTGATCCATTTTCAGGGGCAGGCAATGGAGGAAAGGATCCTTTCCGGGCCGGGAGCATCACAACCCGGTGTTGGCATCATTTCGCGGAATTCAGTCCACCGGAGTGAGGAGGATCTGTTGCACATCCATTACCGCGTTGCCCGACTTTTTGAGGGGCTTGAGGGCGATTCGGTGGTCTCCGGCATCCGCAAACTCGATCACGCCAAGGTCGCGTTTTTTCCAGTTCTGGAACCCCCCTGTTTCCTCCACCTTGAAATTCAGGGTGTCCTTGCCGGAAAGGAGGGCCACTTCGCTGCCGCCGGATCCGGTGCCGCAACCTTGAATCAGTTCGATTTTGTATTTTCCGGGACCGTGCAGCTTGAAGGTCCATTCCGCCCAGTCATCGGGGTTGGTCCAGAATCCAAGACAGTTTTTTTCAGTCTTGGGTTCGTAGCGCATCGCTTCGCTATAGGTGGTGGCGTGTTTGGCGAGAAGTTCGATGGTGCCATCGATGTTCGGACCGGAAAAGTCCGACTCCGGTCCCGGCACCAGCTCGACACTCTTGATGGAAAATCCTTCCCCGTTGCTGCGGTCTCCGGTGAGAAGGGTCAGGGGATATTCCCCGGCGGCCGGGATGTAGGCATAGCCGAGTTCGGCCGCGTGAGAATCAACGTTGTCCCGGGTCCGGGAGGCGTAGCCTTTGAGCATGGCGGCATCTCCAATGCGGACCTGCATGCCGATTTCGGTGCGGGTCAGGGTGTAATGGACCCGGACAGCATAGCGGCCCCAGCGTTTGGCTTTGAGTGTCCAGCGCCAGTTGCCGAAGTGGCTTCCATCGGCGTATGAGCCATCGCTGGCATTGAGCTTGATGGCTCCTCGGTTGCGATCAAGCTCCAGGGAGTGGGTGGGAATTTCCCGGACCGCTCCGAATGGTTCCGTGGTCGAAGCGGCGGTGGCGGCAGGAGGAGTCCCGTCCTGTTGCGCCCGGCCGGCTGGCAGAGAAAGGAGGAAGCAGGCTAGGACGGAAATGGCAATGATTCTCATCGGGCAAGGGGTGTCGGTTGGTGTGGGCGAGGGGAACTGTAATGGGACTGCCGTCAGGGCGCAAGAAGCAACCCTTCGGGATCAATGGGAAGGCGCACCGGAGGTATCGACATCCTCTTCCACAGGAACCACCGGTTCGTCCGCATTGATGAAAAAGGCGATCACGATGGAGGCAATAAGCGCTCCAGCGCAGAAAAGCAGACCTTCCTGGTAGTCGTTGTTTTTGTCATAGTGGATCAGAATGTAGCCGACGATCATCGGCTGCAGTCCGGCCCCGAAATTGCCCCACATGTTGGCCCAGCCAAACAGCTGTGCCTGATGGCGACCGCTGATGTCCTGCATGAGGGCCCACATGGCCGGCATCCCCATGTCGACGAACATGGCCAGAGCACCGAAGGCGAGAGCCATTTGGAGCGGGGTGTCCGCCGCCATGACCCAGAAAT
>JADZAX010000078.1 GCA_020852405.1 Verrucomicrobiales bacterium | reverse complement strand
GTGTTGGCAGAAACATCCGTTGAATCATCATGGGCAGCCGGGGAGCAAGATCTGGCCTTCATTATCCGCCGCCGGGGAGTTCTGCCAAGCTCAAACGGCGGCGCATTTCCGGAACTCCAACCCCTGCTGGACAAGACGCCGATTGTCGCCAAGTTTCTGGAAATGCTGATTGTATACGCCTACCACGGGTGCACCACGTGCCGGAATGCTTTGCAATTTCTTAGAAGCAGGGGTGTCGGGTTCGAGGAGCGGGCCATGCGGGACACTCCTCCTTCCGGTGAAGAACTCCGCGTTGCTCTGCGCGCCGTTGAAGGTGATGTCCGGAAGCTCTGTAACACTTCGGGACAGGACTACCGTTCATTGGGGTGGAAGGACAAATTGCCGGGCATGACCCCTGAAGAGGTGCTCAAGGCTTTGTCCAGCAATGGCAACCTGATCAAACGACCTCTGGCTCTGGATCTGGATCGAGGGCTGGCCTTGGTGGGCTTCAAGGAAGATGAGTGGCGACGCTCCTTCGCATAGCGCTCGGGTCACGATCCCGGCCCGGAAACTGCTTTCTATCCTACCATGATGAATCCCGACTACCTTCCTTGGAAAATCCTCTCGGCCACAGTGGGGGTTGGTGTGCTGACCGACGGCTGGAATCTGGCTGCTGCCTCTGAGGAGGACGGAGAAACCCGCAGTTTCGTCACCGCCGTGACGTTTGCCTCCCCGTTTCTATCCGTTCCGGTTCTGCATGTCGGCTTGACCGGCTTTGATGTGGATCACGTGAGCAGTGCCAGGCTTTCTTTGGTCCCGGAGGACATCTCCCCCCATGGATTTCAGTTGCGCATTACCACCTGGCGGTCGAGTCGGATCTATTCCGTGGAGTTCAGTTGGATGGCGATGGGCGCCTGATTCGGGCTTTTGGAAGGTCGTCTTATTTCCCTGGCTGAGGCAATCCCAGAAATTGCACCACTCCGGCCTTGGCGATCTGAGCGGCTGGAGATCCGGGAAAATAGTCACAGGCATGAACGGCCCAGGGCAACCGGAGGAAGGTGACCTGACGTCCCTCTTTTTCAAGAGCTGCGGCCAATCTTTCACTTTGGCGTGACCAAACCAGAGTGTCGCGGTCTCCATGAAGCAGCAGGGTGGGGGGCGTTTCCTGGCCGATGAAGTCGATGGCGGAAGCCGTGGAATAGTTTTGAGGAGCTTCTTCCGGATCGCCTCCCAAATATTGTCGAAGGAGTTTCAAGGAGTTCAGAATGTCGTCCTCGTAGGCATACGTCCTCGCGAAGCGCATGTCCGCCGGGCCATAAAAGGAAATGAGGCCTTTGACATTCAATTCGGGATGCTGGAAGGCTGTTGCGGAGGCGATTTGGGCCCCGGCGGAACGTCCCATGAGGTGGAGTCTTTCGGGATCCAATCCCAGTTCGGCACTCTGACTGCGGGCCCACTGGATGACAGCCAAAGCATCCTCTTCCGGCGCCGGCCACTGGTGTTGTGGTGCCAACCGGTAGGCAGGACAGAGGATGATCACCCCTTCGGAAGCCAAATCAAGATTCCACTCCGCGAACTCAGCCGGGTCACCGCCTTCCCATCCACCGGAATGAAACAGGACGATCCAAGGGAGTGGTTTCTCGATGTTTTTGGGGCGGAAAGTGACCAACCGCAGCCCGGGAGCGGTGGTGTCCATCATCACGGCGTCCCTGGAACCAGGCGACGTCCAAAGGGCGGCCCAGGAAAATGTCGGCGTCAGGGATTGTGCCTGCAGGGCGGGAATCAATAGCACGCAAGTGAGGATGAGTCCGGTCAATGCCCCGACCAGGCCGATCCAACGGGGACTGCCAAGCAATAGCCAAGCACCAGACAAAAGGGCGGCCAAACACAGCCAGTGGCCCAATTCCAGTGTGGCCAGGCTCAACTTCCATCGCCAGATACTCTGGGCCGGAATCCAAGCGGATGCAGACAGGCTTGCCAAGATCGCCAGTGTCACCACTGGGATCCACCACGTTTTCATTTGCTGAGGAGCACGATGGGGCCTTCGGCCACTGGAACACCCCCTTTGCGTTCCACACTGATAGCAAATTTCTCGGCTTTTTTGACGGCATCCTTCGCCTTGAATTCCACGCGGGCAAAGCCCTGCCCATCGACCCTCACAATTCCACCGTCCACCGGGTTTTTGTAAGAGGAGTCGACGATCCAGAGTTGGTAATCTTTCTCTGCAGTCAGCACTGGCATTTGCTCCATTTTGATGACCCCTTGCTGAGTTTGCGGGTCCCACACCACCATCGCAAACCCTTGGCGGTATTCCTCCAGCGTTGACTGCAACGAATCGATTTCCATCTTGGCAACGTGCTCGGCCGAGGTCGCTTTGACGAGTTCGGCGAGGAGTTCCTGTTCTCTGGATTTCAGACTCTGGGCCAATTTGCTTGAGGCGGTCTCCCTCATGAAAAGCAAGCCCGCCAGCAACAAAACAGCGGCCCAGGCAAGGGCTTCGCGCATGGAAAGTTGTCTCCGCGGGGAGGGGGCCGTGACGTGAGGGACCACGGACAAAGTGACCCCGGAATGGTCCTGGGGTTCGGTGGCAATCCGATTGAGCACGGCAAGACGAACCGACGGTGGTGGGGAGACCGTTGGGACTGCCTCCACAAGAGCGGCTGCGGAATCCATCATGTCTCCCGTCATCGCCTTGAGCAGGGGATCACTTTCCAACGCGCGTTCAAACGAGGCGCGATCCTCGATAGAATCCAATTGGAGGACCCAGTCGAGTGCCGCATCAGCGAGAGGGTGAGACTCGTTCATCGGTCGTATCCCTCCTTTGTGAGATGGGAGCGCAGTTCAAGGAGCGCCCGCCGGATCAGGGTTTTCACCGTTCCAAGAGGACGACCGGTTCGTTCTGCTACTTCCTGGTGGGTGCATCCCTCAAAAAAGGCGTATTCGAGCAATTGGGCCTGTTCATCTTTGAGATGTCCGACTGCCAGACGAACCAAATCGCAATTTTCTCTCCGCTCGACGGCATCATTACCTGAGTCCGAACCGGGGATGCCGGCCTCGGTTTGGGATTCGCTGGTGGCACGATCAAGCGTTCTCGAAACAGATGCCCTCTTGCGCAGGCGATCAACCAGCCGGGCCCGGAAAATCATGACCGTCCATGTAAAGGCCGAGGATTGGCCGGGATCGAACGTGGGCGCCTTGCGCCAAAGCTGGGTCATTCCCTCCTGCAGAGCATCTTCCGCTTCGTGTTGGTCCCGGAGCATTCTCACGGCCAGGGAATACAAGGGAGTGGAGAACCTGTCGTAGAACCGGGAGAAAGCTTCACGGTCTCCCGTTCCCACTTTGAGGAGAAGGTTGTTGTCTGATTCCTCTTCTCGCGGAGGCCGGCTCATGCAAAATAATTCAGTGTCATGCTCTCGCTCGAGTTGGCGGGGGGGCCATGGCAGACTGTTCTGCCGGAAGGCGATCATTGTTGGCATCACATGGAGGTTTTCGCAACCCGCACCCGACCGGATTCTATTTTTTTATCTCAATTAGGGAGTCAATTGTTCTCGGAGGCTGACTGACTCCCGCAAATAGCGCTCCAACGACGGAGGCAGAAAGGGATGCCAATCATGGCGCTCCAGGAGCACGATCGCCCTTTCGAGAAGTTTGCTGGCATGGATGAGGAGGACCTGACTTTCCTCGTTGGCTTCCCAGGACTGTCTCTTCGCTTCCAGCTTTTCCAATTCCTTGTCCAAGGTCAGTTTGGCATTCTGCCAATGGCGGAAACGGTCCCAAGCCGGCAGTCCATCCGGCAGCGACCATGCGAACGATGCCGTCTCAGGGGATTCGCCGGTCAGTTGGATCACTTGAGCGTCGATGAAATGGTCCACCAATCGCATGGTATCAGGACTGCGTTTCGCCAGATCGAGACAGGGGATGCTTTGATCCACGACCTCATCGAGAAGGCGGAAAAGCCGATCCAACGAAGGTGCCTTGTCCTCACGAAGGTAGGCGGCGAAGGCTTTATCGGCGGATTCGGCCCAACGGGCCGGGCCGGTCAAGGGTCCGGAGCGGGATTCCTCCGTCGAGTGCAGAGGGGGTTCCAGAAATTTCCATGCCGCCGGGAAGGCTCCCGGCTTGATGGATGTCATGGGCTTTAGAGAAATCCAACTCCCCGGTTGTTGGCGGAGATGAGGGTTCAGGACATTTCGGAAAGACTCCGCATTGGGCGTGCGCAACGTGGTCACAATGAGAAACAACGTCTGCCAGGTCAGCTGTTGCAAAAATTGGACGAGGGGAGTCAGCGCCTCGGAATACCAGTCATGATCCGGGGGCGGAGCCAACAGGCCATCGGGACACAATCGGTCGAAACCATCAATGAAGATGAGATGTCGGTGCTCCCCGGCATGTCGGGGGGCTGCTTGTTTGACGTAGGCCTCCAGATATTCGCAGGCTTCCGCGGGATCTTCCTCCAGCAGGAGGGTGAACTGGTTGATTCTGGATTGAACCGATGTGACGGCCATTGTTCCTTGACTGCGGATCTTGTCCGGTGCCGAGGAGGTGGGCTTTATCAAGGCCTCAACGAGACGCAGCACGAAATCCAGAACCTGCTCTCCACGGTGGGGAATGATCTTGGTCGAAGTGAAAGCTGGTCCCAGTTGTTGCGAGAACAAAGGGATCAGTCCCTCTTCAACGAGGGTTGTCTTTCCACAGCCACCGTCTCCGGTAATCCAAACAAAAGGGCGTTGGGCTGATCTGGACCGAAGAATTTGGTGGCACAATTGGTCCAATTCCTCGCTCCTGCCAATGATTTGGGATTGTTTGTCTTCCGGTTCTGGCACTTTTATTGAATGGATTGCTTGGGTTCAAACGTGTCTTGGAGCGGCGGCAGCACGTCGCACGGAATGGGGGAACGCAGACTAGGGAAGGAGATGGATTTGTCCATCCGCAATTTTTGATTTTTTGCGTCCCTCTGCCGGAAAATTACAAAAGCTTCCACTCAGCCAACTCTCGCCGTTAAGGGAACCAAGTGATCGAATGGCCTTGCAAATACCATATGTCTGGGATGCTTCAAGTTCTCGGAGTTCAATTCCGTGTGCCAAAGCGTGGGGTGGCATTGGGGAGGCATCACGAATTCTCGTGGCGATGCCAGGCCCTAGGTGATTAATTGTGCCCCTCCCAACGAGAAACCATTCATTGCTGGCCTTTTCGCACGATATGGAACCCAACTCCATCCCCCCCTCCGAACTCATTGCCGATCGTTTTCAGATCGCTCATCTGGACACGCTGGATCCGACGCCTTGTCCCTGTGGCTGGTCCCGCAGAGCTTTCATGAACGAAGAAAACGACGTGGCCTCGATGCATCTGGTGGAAATTCACCAAGACAGCCGGACGCATTACCATCGCCGGATGACCGAGATTTACTTCGTATTGGAAGGAGTGGGAACCATTGAATTGGATGGGGTCTCTTACCCTCTGCGTCCGATGACCAGCGTTTTGATCAAACCCGGCTGCCGCCACCGTGCCGTTGGGGAGGGCTTGAAGATTATCAATGTCCCGGTCCCAAAATTTGATCCCGAGGACGAATGGTTCGACGATTGAAAGTAGGCTTAGGGGGATCCCTCTTTCACGCTATCTCCGTTCGTAGGATTCAACTCTGCCACGGCAGGAAAAGTAAGTAAAAGACGACGGTCTTCTTCTTTGAATTGATCCAACTCCACCGTGATCTCTCCACCTTCGGCATCCTTGAGCCGGACAAATTTGGCATTCCGCTTCTCAAATTTGGCAAAGACCGGAATCCCGCCGGGAGGCTCCCATTCGCGGAAACCTTGATTTTTCAAAGACTCCTTGCGACGGGTCAGGTCATTCAACATGGGAGTTGCCGCGCTTTTAAGCTCCCCAAAATAATCCACCGGACGGCCTTTCCGGTAGCCAGTCAATTGCCGGGAAACTTCACCTTTTGGGGTGAACAGGAGCGCATTGGGGTAACCCCGGATTTTGTAGCGTTCCTTCAGATGACGCATCCAATCTGGGGAACTAGTGATATTTCTGGGGTAATCCAGGAAACCGATGACGAGGGAGCTTTTGGCGAATTCAGCAAATGATTTGCTGGCGAAAACCTCAGCGCTGAGGGCTTGGCAAAGGACGTCCTCGGCTGAAGTGAACAAGAGCATGAATGGTCTTTGGCTTTGGCGTGCCAGTTCGAAGCCATCCCAAGGATTACGGAACCAGAT
>JADZAX010000077.1 GCA_020852405.1 Verrucomicrobiales bacterium | reverse complement strand
TCCAAAACTAGGAGAATGCAGGCGGCGAAAATCACACACCCCGCGAGGAGAAAGAAGAGATACCAGGAATAAAACTCCACGGGATTGCGCGTCAGTTGGAAGGCAACCAGCCCTGTGGAGAGGAGAAATCCCGCCACGGCATACCGCCCGAAACGGGTCCGCCAGGCAAGGAGTCCCATTCCGACCAGAGCCTGTAGTGGGGCCAGACCCAGGGCCACGAATCCGACAAGCGGCAGATCGGCAATCCAGCGTTTCAGGCCCATCCCGCGGTGGAGTTCCGGAAGGGCGTCGTTCCAGGGAATCCCCACGAGGAGGTGCGACCAGAGATCCAGTGTGAAATCGGGCGGCAGAGCGAAGGATCCCGTCCGTTCCATCCAGGAGCCGATCTTGGGAAGAGTCGGAGCAATGATCTGGAAAAAGGCCATGGCTCCGACCACGCAGGCGACAAACCAGCGGCGCAACGCGATGAAATCGCGCTCCAGAAGGAAGCCAAGGAAGAGCACGGCATTCATCCCCGCCGCGAAATAAATGCCGCCGGCATAATACATGAGGTAGCACGACTGCGCGGCGCCAAAGCCCATCCACCACCTCCAGCGTTGCCGGTCCTGAAAGGCCAGAGCGAGGAACAATAGCGAAAGCAGGACACAGAAAAGATGCCCCGAATACCCGCGGGCCTCGACCGAGTAGCGGACGTGCCACGGATGCAGGGCGAGGAAAAAGGCGGCGACCAGACCGACCACCGGATACCCCAGGACGCGTCCCAGCAAGGCCAGGACCACGAGAGATGCCAGGCCCACGACAAGGGGTTCGATTCTCACGGAGGCTTCGGAGAATGTTTTCCAAAGGCCGTGTTGCCAGTGTTGCCAGGTATTCAGGCCGAGACGCGCCCCGACCGAGTGGATGACATGGTTGTTTCCGGTGATGGTGTAATACAGGGTGTGATCCCAGTCCAATTCCTTGAATTTGAGCGTTCCCTCTTTCTCCGGGAGATACTCCCCGAAGACAAACTTCCGCAGAGCCTGTTCTTCATCATTGACGAGGCTGTGGGTCAGCCGGGGCCATCTTTCCCTGGCTCCGAGAACCACGACAAAGAGGACCAGTGCCCAGAACCACCGACGGGCAGTGGGAGAGACCACGGGATTCACCGGCGCAGGGGGGATCACATTCCGTCCGCCGGTCCACCATCCGGCGGTGGCGAGGAGAAAGAGGCAGATCAGCGCATTGCCCGCCGCTGCCGACCACAGTCCGAGCACCTTGAGATCCCGGAAGGTCAGTTTCTCCGCCGCCTTGATTTTCTCTGGAAGATGGCGGTCCCACGGATTGTCGGCCTTGACGAGGTAAATGAGGAATGCGGTCAGGGCCAGAACAGTCAGGATCACCAGCCATGCTTCCTGTCTGCCGTAGCGGTGGGTCAGCCACCCCCAAAATCCCCGCGCGGCGGCTAGACATTTTTGGGGCAGTGGGGTGGGGGTGTCGGACATGGCTACCAGCGGTTTGGGCCCGTAATATGGGCCCGGCAGAGCAAATGTCATTTCAAAAGGAGGCCATCTTCGCTGGCTGTGTCCACAAGAGGATGTTTTGAGTTTTGCCTCCCTGATGGAGATGGTAGGGACTACCAGCGTGCGGTGGTCCAAAAAAAGGCGAGATTTTTTGTCCAAAACCGGCTCTGGAGTGCCTTTCTTTTGACACCGGATGAACGATTCCCTCCCACCATCTGACTCAGCAGACCGGACCGAAGATTTTCTGAGGCTCCTCAACGAGCACGAAACGTCACTCAAAGCCTATGTCCACAGTCTGGTGCGCGGGGCGAGCGACGCCGAGGATGTGCTGCAGGAAGCGCGGCTCGTGATGTGGAGGTGTTTTGGGGACTTCACACCCGGCACGAACTTCCGCGCCTGGGCGCGCAAAATCGCTTTCCACCAGATTCTCGCGTTCCGCCGCAAAGCCCGCCGGGTCACCTCGCTCAGCGAAGAGACCTTGGAGATGCTCGCAGCGGCATTGGATCAGCACGAGGAGCGGCATCACCGCCATTCAGAGGCGCTGCGACAATGCGTGCGCCGACTCTCCCGGCCCCACCGCCAGATCTTTCTCATGCGCTACTCCCGCGACATGAGCATTCCCGACATCGCCCAGGCCGTGCAGCGTTCCGAAGGGGCGGTCTACCGACTCCTCAGCCGGCTCCGGGCCTCACTCCAGACCTGCGTCGAATCCGTCTCCCTCCGCCCCGAGAAGCCATGAAACCACCACTCCACGAGGCTTCCGCCGCCGCCAGCCTGTTTGCCCGGTATGTCGAAGAGTCACTTTCTCCCGAAGAACTGGCCGCGTTCGAGACTTCTCTCCAAAAGGATGAGAATCTGCGGCTTGCCTTGGTCGACTGGCTGCACCTGGAGGGAATCCTCCGCGCTGAGGCGGACACGCTTTTCCAGGAAACTGCGGCCGGGGACACGGTTTCCCGGCGGGTGATCCGCTTTCCGTCGCCCTGGCGGTGGGCCGCGGTGGCGGCGCTGCTTTGCCTTGGGGTGGGCGCCGGACTGGGACGCTGGCTGCGCCCGGCGCCAGTCGAAATGGTGGAGAAAGCAATGCCGGCTCCGGCTCCCGGATTCGGAGGGGAGAACACTCCCGCAGTGGCGACCCTCGCCGATACCCGGGCCTGCAAGTGGGGCTCGGGCAGTCTGCCCACGGCAGAGGGATCCCGTCTCGCGGCGGGGCATCTGGAACTCGTCGAGGGGCTAGCGACCTTGCGTTTTGACTCCGGGGCGACGGTCACTCTCGAGGCACCAGTTGCCTTGGAGGTTGTGGATGCCATGGAATGCCGGCTCGCGAGGGGCGCGGCGGTCGCCTGGGTGCCCGAAGGCGCCAAAGGTTTCCGGATCATCACGCCCGATGCCAAGCTGACGGACTATGGCACCCGCTTTGGGGTTACGGCCAACGAGGAGGGCAACTCCCAGGTGCTGGTGCTCGAAGGCGAGGTCGGGGTGACGCACCACCTGATTCCCGGAGAGCGTCTTCTCAAGACCGGGGAAATGGTGCGCTACAATGCCGAAAAGCTGCTCGAAACCGACGGCGGCGATGCCGAAACTCCTCGTTTTGCCGAGCGCCGTCCACCGCTTCCGCCCGGATGGACCGCCCTCACGACGGCCGATGGGCGCGGTCAGGACACCTGTGTGCGTCAGGGGGATGGCGGAGCTCCCTATGGAGATTCACCGCTGATCATGGTGAAAAACTCCACCAACTCCCACGGCAACCGTCGCAAGGGCTACCTGCGCTTTGATCTGGCAACGCTCGGCGGCAAGCCCATCCTCGGAGCGGAACTGGTCCTCTCCCTGCAGGCGAGCGGCTTGGGGTATGCCTCGGTGGTGCCCGACGCCACTTTCCGACTTTATGGGCTTGTGGACAGCCCTGTCGATGAAAACTGGGAGGCTGCCTCGATGAGGTGGGACCAAGCGCCGGCCAATGTCACCGACGATGGGGTGGCTCTGGATCCGGCCCGCGTCGTGCCTCTGGGGGATTTTGTGGTGGAGCAGGGGGTTTCGAGCGGTCAAAGGACTGTCACCGGCGCCGCCTTGGAGGCCTTTCTCAATGCCGACCGCAACGGACTGGTCACCTTCGTTCTGGTGCGGCTGACTGACGAGACCGACCGCCATGGTCTGGTGCATGCCTTCGCCAGCCGGGAGCATCCCCTGGCGATGCCGCCGACGTTGCGGCTGAAACTGCAATAGGCCGCCACCGGTCCGGTCGACCGGGATTCCGCCCATAGGACGGAGGCCGCCAATGCGCCAAAGGACGCATAGAAGCGATTTGCGTGGCGGGGAAATCCGCACGACAGTCCCCTCATGGAAGCCAGCACGAGCACGTCACCGTCCCCGGTCACCACTTCCCCCAAGGAACAGACCGAGGCGGGCAACTACTTCGTCGCCAATTATCCGCCGTTCTCCTTCTGGAGCCAGGAGCAGGCCCCGATGATCCCTGAGATCCTGGAGCGCCCCGCTCCGGTCGATCTGCCTCTCGGGCTGTATTTCCACATCCCTTTCTGCCGGAAACGCTGCCACTTTTGCTATTTCCGGGTCTACACCGACAAAAACGCCAACGAGATCCGTGCCTATCTCGACGCGGCGGCGGTGGAGATGGACCGCTATGCGAATTCGCCCTACCAGCAGGGCCGGAAGCCGCAGTTCGTCTATTTCGGAGGAGGCACTCCGAGTTACCTCTCGGTGGAGCAGCTGCGGGAGCTGACCGACCGGATGAAATCCTATCTGCCTTGGGACGAGGCGGAAGAAGTGGCTTTCGAAGCCGAACCGGGAACCCTGACCGAGAAAAAGCTCGAGGCCATCCGTGACATCGGAGTGACGCGGCTCAGTCTCGGCATCGAGGCCTTCGATGACCACATTCTCGAAGTCAACGGCCGTGCCCACCGTTCCAAGGAGGCCTTCCGGGCCATTGAATTCGCCAAGACACTGGGATTCCAGCAGATCAACATCGACCTCATCGCCGGGATGATGGATGAGACCGAGGACAACTGGAAGCGTTGCGTGGAAACCGCGATCGCCCAGGAGCCGGACTGCGTCACCATCTACCAGATGGAAATTCCCTACAACACCACCATCTACAAGGAGATGCAGGCGAGCGGCAAAGTCAGCGCCCCCGTCGCCAATTGGCCGACGACGCGCGCCTGGGTCAACTATGCCTTCGAGCAGTTTGAGAAAGCCGGTTACACCGTCAACAGCACCTGCAACGTGGTGAAAAATCCCGCAACGACCAAGTTCGTCTACCGCGACAGCCTGTGGTCTGGGTCCGACCTGCTCGCGCTGGGCGTCGCCTCCTTTGGTCACCTCGCCGGGGTGCACTACCAGAACCATGCCGACATCGGACCCTACATGATGATGGTGGACGAAGGCCGGCTCCCGATCTACCGGGCCTACCAGACCAATGCCGAAGAAAGGCTGATCCGGGAGTTTGTCCTGCGGCTCAAGCTCGGACAGGTCAGCATCAGCCACTACCAGGAAAAATACGGTGTCGATGTCACCGAGCGTTTTGCCGGTCATTTGGGGCATCTCAAAAGCGAGGGATTCCTCACCATCGAGGGCGATACCATCAAGCTGAATCGCGACGGTCTGCTGCAGGTCGATTGGTTGCTCCACGGATTCTTCCTCGAGAAGCACCGCAGCGCCCGCTACACCTGAGCCACAGGTTCCCCACAGTCTGCCTTCCCAAGACGAACCCTCCCTTTCATGGCCAGTCCCGCTCCCGCTCCCACTCCGGCGCCGAGTTTGCAGCAGCAGTTGCACTGGCTCATGCCGCTCCATTTTTTTTATGAGCGCCAAGGGCAGGCCCTGCCGGAGTTCACGTTTCTCGGGGGCAAGGAGATGCCGTATCCCTACCGTTCCATGCTCGTCCATGAGAACGACATGACTCCGACGCTGGCCGCCTTCCACCACAGCCGGCTCTGCCTTGAGGTGTTGCAGCGGGAACAGTCGGGCGATTACCTCCTGCGCTGCGTCATCCTGCGCCGGGAGACCGACGGGTTGCCGGTGGAGTTCGGCGCCATTGGGATCCATCTCGGGGGATTTTCCCCCGGCGTGCGCCGTCTCATTGAGGACGGGCAGATTCCGCTGGGCGGGATTCTTGGCGAGCACAAAGTCGCACATCACGGCAGCCCGTCCGCGTTTTTCTCCGTAATCGCCGACGATCTCACCTCATCCGCCCTCATCCAACCCCCTGGCACGGTGCTCTACGGCCGGTGCAATCAATTGCTGGATGCCGACGGCCTTGCCATCGCCGACATCGTGGAGATTCTGCCGCGAAGCGGGGAGTCGGAAGGATGGATCGAGAACGCTCCGGTGAAATCGTGAGGGTGCCCCCTTTGCCTGCCCCGGTGGCTCCGTTGCTGCCCGGCGATGTCCTCGCCGTGATTGCTCCCTCGGGGCCCTTCGACCCCGTGGCCTTCCAACTGGGACTGGAGTGGCTCGGGCAACGCTACGAGGTCCGGCATGGAGAAGGCATCTATGCCCGTGAAGGTTACCTCGCGGGCTCCGACGAGCGCCGTCTTGAAGAACTGACCAATGCCCTCTGCGATCCGGATGTGAAAGCCATCCTCTGCGCCCGCGGGGGCTACGGGGCGACGCGTCTCCTCCCACAGTTGGATCCGGACCTGGTGGCCAGCGCCGCCAAGCCTGTGATCGGCTTTTCCGATGTCACGGCACTGCACGCCCTCTGGGCGAGGGCCGGAGTGGGATCCCTCCACGCCTCCATGGTCGCCGGACTCGGCAAGGCCGACGAGTGCAGCCGTATGCAATGGCTTAGTGCCGTGGAACAACTCGCCAGTGAAGAATGGCCGGGCGCATGGCAGCTCACTTCCCTTTGTCCGGGCCGGGCGAGGGGCGTGCTCCGGGGCGGGAATCTGGCCGTCCTGGCCGCGTTGGTCGGCACCCCGTATGCGCCGCCGCTCGACGGGGCGGTGTTGTTTTTGGAGGATGTCGGCGAGCGGCCCTACCGCGTCGACCGCATGCTCACGACGCTGCATCAAGCTGGTTGGTTCGATCGCTGCGCCGGGGTGGTTCTGGGGACTTTCACCGAGGCCGAGCCCGGCCCTGATGGTGTGACCTTGGACCAGGTCCTGGAAGAGCGTCTTGGCGGGCTTGCGATTCCTGTCCTCAAGGATTTTCCGGCCGGCCATGGCGCCGTCAACGTGCCCCTCTGGTTTGGGTCCGCGGTCGAAATCGGCTCCGACGGGACCTTCCGCACGGATTTTGCGTCGCAGATGACCTGAGAAGGTCGGGCAGTTCAGCCAGGGCAGGAGCTTCCGCGAGCGGGCCGTCACTCCGCCAGGGGAAATGGTTGCCCGGATGACGTCGAAAACATCTGCGCTGGAAGCTGGCGGCGGAGGCGGGTCGGCATCAGTGGACCGGGGCGTCCCGACCGGTTATTTCCCCCGCGCCGGAGCGATCACGCCACCAAAAAACACTTGGCCGGACGCTCCCTTTGGGCTAGAAATAAGGCCCTGCATGGCGCAGGCCGAACTTTCAACCCTACCCACTCCGCAATGCCCCACGTCGAAACCAACGGAATCAAGATGTATTACGATGAGCGCGGTTCCGGTGACCCGGTGCTCCTCATCATGGGGATCACCGCTCCCGGCGGCGTCTGGGAAGCCCATGCCAATGACTGGTCGGAGCATTTCCGCTGCATCTTCGGTGACAACCGTGGCGTCGGACTCTCCGACAAGCCGGAAGGCCCCTACACCAGTGCCATGATGGCGGATGACTACGCCGGGCTGTTGGATGCCCTCGGCATTGCCAGTGCCCGTGTCGTCGGGGTTTCCATGG
>JADZAX010000076.1 GCA_020852405.1 Verrucomicrobiales bacterium | reverse complement strand
TCATAGAGCACCGAGTGCACCAGAGTGGACTTGCCCGAGCCCGAAACTCCGCTGACACAGCAAAATATCCCGAGTGGCACCGGGACATCGACTTTTTTGAGGTTGTGCTGCGCGGCGCGCCGGATCGTCAACCATCCGGCGGCTGGACGGCGCGTCTCGGGGACGGGAATGGTGCGGTCTCCCCTGAGGTAAGCCGCGGTCAGTGACCGCGGGGCTGTTCCTGGCTTGCCAAAGAGCTGTGCCGGCGGGCCGGCAAAAACCAGTTCCCCTCCGCCTTCACCCCGGCCGGGGCCGATGTCCACCAGATGGTCGGCGGCCCGGATGACCGACTCCTCATGCTCCACCACCACCAGCGTATTCCCATGGTCCCGCAGGCGCTCCATGATGCCGATGAGCCTCCCGGTGTCCCGGGGGTGCAGGCCGACGGTTGGCTCGTCGAGGACGAAAAGCGTGTTGGTCAGGCTCGATCCGAGGCAGGTCGTCAGGCTGACCCTCTCGGTTTCCCCGCCGGAGAGGGTGCGGGTGGGGCGGTCGAGGTCCAGATAGCCGAGGCCGACCTGTTCCAGGTAATGCAGACGGCCCAGGATCTCCCCGTGCAGCATGGCCACGGTGTCATCCCCGCGGGGCAGGATGAGCCCGCTGATGAACGGAGCCAGCCTTTCGACCGGGAGTTGCCACAGTTCCGGCAGCGTTTTCCCCCCGACCCGGTAGGCCAGCGCCTCTGGCTGGAGACGTCCGCCATGGCAGGCCGCACAGGTGGTGTAACTACGGAACCGGCTCAGGAACACCCGCACATGCATTTTGTAGGTGCGGCTTTCCATCCAATCGAAGAATCCTTTGACCCCATACCAACCATCATTTTCCCAGGCCTGGTCGGTGTCGCCCGGGTGGTCTCCATAGAGGACCCAGCGCTGCTCCTCCTCCGGTAGATCGTCGAAGGGCATCTTCACGTCGACCATCCGGATCCGGGCATGCTTCAACAGATCCCGCTGGCACTGCATGTTGGTGTCGCCCTGGAACGCCTTGACCACTCCCTGGGCAATGCTGAGTGACTTGTCCGGCAGCGCCCGGTCGAGATCCAGCCCGATGACACGGCCGAATCCCCGGCAGACGGGGCAGGCCCCGAGCGGGTGGTTGAAACTGAAGAGACCCGGGGTGGGAGGCCGCAGATCAGTTCCGGTGGCCGCCGAGCGCCATCCCCGGGCAAAGGCCTGACGTTCGCCACTGTCTGGTTCGATGAGGGTCACTTCGTCATGGCCGAGAGTGAGGGCCCGCTCCACGGCCTCGAGGAAACGGCTTTTCCGTGCCGGGGAGACCCGGTCCTGGATGACATCGACCCGGGCCGGGAAGGTGCTTCGCGGGTAGGCGTCCGCTTCATCGGTGCGGTATGCCTGGCCGTAGATCCAGGTTCTCAAGTAGCCCTCCCCGCGCAGGAAGTCGAAAAACTCCACCGGCTTGGATCCGGCCGGGACGGGAATGCCGAAGGTGATGAGAAGTGGACGGTCCCCCCAGCGGGTGTGGGCTTTGCGCTGGACCGACTCCGCGGTGTCCGGTTCGATGATCTCGCCGGTCTTGGGATCGAATCCCTGGCAAAGCCGGGGAAACAACAGCTTCAGGTAGTCATTGATCTCTGTGATCGTGCCCACCGTGGAGCGGGTGGTCTTGACCGCATTGTTCTGCTCGATCGCAATCGCCGGAGGGATGCCCCGGATCGATTCCACCTGGGGCTTGTCCATTCGATCGAAGAACTGCCGCACATAGGGTGAGAACGTCTCCACATACCGGCGTTGGCCCTCGGCATAGAGTGTCTGGAAGGCGAGGCTGGATTTTCCGGAACCACTCGGGCCAGTGATGACATTGAGCTGTCCCAGTGGCAGATCAATGTCGATGCCTTTGAGATTGTTCTGCGTGGCCCCGCGCACTTCGATCATCGGTGGCACCGGGCGGTGCGGTGGTGCCGCAGGAGCGGGAGTCGGTCGGCTGGGGGAAGCTTTCTTGCGGGCCATGGTGCAGGATATCCGTCGTCGGCGGGGGATGCACCTTACCCGAACCGGCACCTTTTGCGTGGAATTCTTGGCAGGAAAAGTCCTCCTCGGGGGCAGGGCGGCGCTTGGGGCGCATCCGCTGGTGTCGCTTGCCGCGGGGGCAATGCCTTGCGGAACCCTGAACGCGGTTGACAAGCCGCGACGTTCGCGGAAAGCATGGATCATGGCCACTGCTCCCGATCCCTCCACCGTTCCCTGCAGCCCCCTCGACGAGGTCTGTGGCTTGGCGTATTTCCCCCGTCTCACAGGCAAGATCCGTCTCCATGCCGCCGGTCGGCTGTGGGAGGAACTCCATTCAAACCTTGGACGTGGGCTGGACGCCTGGTGCGTCGATTTTCTCCACGTCTCCTATGAGGACCTCCGGGCCCGCGTTCTTGAAGGCGGTAGCGATGGGGAAATTTTTGAATGGTGCACCACCAACGGGCGTGCTCTCAATGATTCGGATCTCCTGGTCTGGCGGCATTTCACCGCAAAGTTCGGGTGGAACGACAAGGCCGCCGACATTCTGACAAAACGAAAGGCGGAGAATGGTCTCTCCGATCGCGATGACATTCAGACCATGGCGCACTACATCGACATCGATGAAGGCCGCAAGGTCTGAGATGGGTCCGGTGCGCCGGTGGGCGGATCACTCGTGCGCCGCGAGATACCGTTCCGCTTCCAGCGCGGCGGCACATCCCTGCCCGGCCGCGGTAATTGCCTGACGGTAGACATGGTCAGCGACGTCACCGGCGGCGAACAGTCCGGGCACGCCGGTTTCGGTGCCTTTGGTCTGAATGATGTAGCCCTGCTCGTCGAGGCTGACGCCGGTGCCTTGGAGGAACGACGTGTTGGGGACGTGACCGATCGCCACGAAGACGCATTTCAACTCCAGTTCGCTACGGGCTTCGGTTTTCAGGTTGACCAGTTTGACTCCCCGGACCTCCCCGTTTTCATCGAGCAGGTATTCCTCGATGGCGGACTCCCAAACCGGTTCGATCTTGTCGTTCGCCAGGGCGCGGTCGGCCATGATCTTCGAAGCGCGCAGGGGGTCCCGGCGGTGGATCAGGTAGACCTTGCTCGCGAAGCGGGTCAGGAAGGTCGCTTCCTCGCACGCGGAGTCCCCGCCGCCAACCACACAGACCGGCACGTTGCGGTAGAAGGCCCCGTCGCATGTGGCGCAGCTCGTCAATCCACGGCCGACCAGTTTCTCTTCGCCCGGCAGGCCAAGGTAGCGGGCACTGGCCCCGGTGGCGATGATGACGGTGTGGCTTTGGAGGGTTTTGCCATCCAGATCGAGCGTGAATATCCCATCCTCTCCGCGGGTCACCCCGGTGACCTGGGCATACTCAACCCGGGCGCCGAAACGTTCGGCCTGTTGCTGCATTTTCATCATCAGGTCGGGTCCCATGATGCCTTCGGGGAAACCGGGAAAGTTCTCCACCTCGGTCGTCGTGGTGAGCTGACCCCCGATCTGGGTTCCGGAAATGACGAGAGGATTCAGGTTGGACCGGGCGGTATAGATGGCGGCGGTCCAGCCGGCGCAGCCGGTTCCGATGATGATGACGTTTTCCATGATGTGGTGACGGGGATGGATGGGGGTTGCGTGTAAAAAACGGACGACAGGACCGGGGGCGCCTTACATGCGCTCGACGGGTTGGATTCCCAGCAGACCCAGGCCGTGACGGAGCACCCGCCCCGTCAGTTCGCAGAGCGCGAGGCGGCTCTCCCTGATCGCTCCCTCGGAGCGCAGGACAGGGCATTCCTCAAAGAATCCATGGTAGGCGCTGGCCAACTCAAAGAGGTAGGAGCAGAGGAGGTTCGGGCGGAACCCGGTGAGGATGCCGGGCACCGTCTCGCCGTACTGCAGCAATTTCAGCGCGAGGGCTCTCTCCGTGGGCTCCGTGAGGACGAGTTCTCCGCAACTTTGGAAATCCGTGCCGAGCCGACGGAAGATGGACCTGGTCCGCACATAGGCATTGATGAGATAGGGCGCGGTGTTGCCCTTCAGGCTGAGCATGGTGTCCCAGTCGAAGACATAGTCGGTCATCCGGTGCTGGCTCAGTTCGGCATATTTCACCGACCCGATGCCGATGGCCCGGGCGATGTCCGTTTTCTCGTCGTCGTCGAGTCCGGGATTTTTCTCTTCGATGACTTTGAGGGCGCGCTCCCGCGCTTCGCTGAGGACGTCGGCGAGTTGCACCGTCTCTCCGGAGCGTGTCCGGAGCATTTTCCGGTCCTTGCCGAGAATGCTGCCGAAGGAGATGAATTCGAGTTCCGCCGTGATGCCCCGGCGGCGGCAAACGGCGAAGAGTTGGTCGAAATGCGACTGCTGGGGAGCCCCCACGACATACCAGAGGGCGTCCGCGTGGAATTCGCGGAGCCGGTGGTCCACCGTTGCCAGGTCGGTGGTGGCGTAGAGGAATCCCCCGTCAGATTTGCGGATCAGGAAAGGATTGGCCTGCCAGGCGTCGTCGCGGAAGATCAGGAAAGGATCACTTTTGGGATCTCCGCGGCCGTCGGAAAAAATGCAGATCGCCCCGTCGGACGCGGTGGCGATGCCTTCGGCGAGGAGCCGGTCGACCAGCGGGGACAGAGCCCCGTTGTAGGCACTTTCTCCGAGCCAGTGGTCGAAGGTAATGTCCAGTTGCTCGTAGATCCTTTCCAAGCCCCCGCGAGAAAGGCTGACGCATTGCCGCCAGATCTCCAGGTTCTCCGTGTCGCCCTGCTGCAGCTTCACCAGTTCCGCTTTGCAGGTGTCCCTCAGGCTGTCGTCCGATTTCTGCCGCTCATTGACCACCCGGTAGAGGCGGAGGAGTTCCCCCACCGGATCCGCGGCCAGCGCCGCGTCGTCCCGGAGGTTTTTCCAAGCCCAGAGGACCATGCCAAACTGGGTGCCCCAGTCGCCAATGTGGTTGTCCGTGACCACGGTGTGCCCGAGGAACCGGGCGGTCCGGGTCAGGCAGTCTCCGAGGATCGTGCTCCGGATGTGCCCGACGTGCATCGGCTTGGCGATGTTGGGCGCGGAGAAATCAATGACGATGGTTTTCGGGTGCTCCGTCCGGGGCACCCCCAGCCGGTCATCTCCGAGCAGGGCTGCGGTGCGTCCGGCGAGCACGCTGGCGGAAAGGCGGAAGTTGATGAATCCGGGTCCGGCAACGGTGGGCGGATCGCAGAGATCCCCGGCGTCAAAGGCTTCAGAAAGGCGGGCGGCCACGTCCCGGGGGGATTGGCGCAGGCTTTTGGAGAGCTGAAGCGCGGCATTCGACTGGTAATCGCCGAACTGGGGATTCGTTGCAGGGACCACGTCCACGGTGAAGCCTTCCGGAAGGGAAGCTTCATCGCACACGGCTTTCACAGCGGCCTGGAGCCGCTGGCTGATGAGGTTGGGAAAGGAATCCGTGGACATGGAGTATAGGGGAGCCCGCAAAATGCCGCACTTCGCCACCCGTGCAAGGGGTTTGCACCCGCGGGTCTTCAACCGCGGTCGGGCAGCGCGAGGCGGAAGCCCTGGTTGCTCAGCGAGCCATGCCAGTCCTGGGTCCCCACATCAACCAGATTATAGAAGTGGCAGGTGCCAGCGGAGCACCACCACGATCCTCCCCGACCCGCGATCAGCCGGTTCTGTTGCCCCCGGGGGACTTTGGCCGGTAGATCTCCGCAGTATTCGAAAACATTGCCTACCACGTCATGGAGTCCCCAGGCGTTGGCGGGATAGCTTTTCACCGGGGCGGTGTAAACCCAGCCGTCCTCGCGCGTGTTTTTCCGGTGAGTCTTGCCGTTCCACGTGTTGCTTTTTGTCGGATCCCAGGTGTCGCCCCAAGGGTAAAGCGTTTTCACACCGGCGCGGGCGGCGACTTCCCATTCATCCAGGGTCGGCAACCGTCCTCCCGCCCAGTGACAATAGGCGGCGGCGTCCGCTCCGCTGATCTGGGTCGCCGGATGGGTCGGCAGGTCCTCCGCCTTGGGTCCTCCCGGCCCCATCGGCAGCCGCCAAGTGGCTCCAGTGACCTCTTTCCAGCCCCAGTCCGGATAGCCCTCCTTGGCGACGCGTCCGAATCCCCGCTTCTCCGCATCGGTCCGGTAACCGGTCGCCGCAATGAAGCGCGCGAACTGGGCGTTTGTCGTCTCGGTGGTGGCAATGCGGAAGGAGGGAAGGTTGACGGTGCGGGATGGATTGAAATAGTGCCCTGCTTGCCCGACCGCATAGGCTCCCGCCGGGACCTGGACCATGTCATGACCGTTTGGGCCGGTCACCGTCCGGGGGGCGCCCACGGCGGTGGCGACCATGACGAGCAAAGACCATTTGTTCACGGTTTGCCGGGTTTGGTCTTGAGGTAGTCACCCACCCAGATCCGCATTTGGTTCCGCAGGGCTTCGGAGTAAGGGATGGCGACATGTTCCCATTTGTAATGCGGCAGCCGGTGGAGTTGGTCGAACCCGATCCATTCTCTCTCTGCTTCCGGGATGTCCTGTTTGGATTTGTAGGCATGGAGATCCTCGTTTTTCTCGTAGAGCTCCCGCAGGCCTTTGCCGTAGTCGGCTTCCAGCTTGGAATTGAGGATGGGTTCGTAGCCGGCGAACCGCAGCAGCGCTCCCATCACAGCGAGCAGGTCCCGGTGGGCCGCTTCGGCGAGGAAGAGGTTCCGCTCCCGTTCCACAGTGGCCTCATCTTTTTCGGGGGCATTCTCTGGCTCCTGCGCTTGCCTGGCGGGGTAGAGACCACAGCCCATGAAACCATCCATCACCGGTGGCGGGGTGGCGGGATTCTTGGCGATCTCCGCGAGCAGATCATGGAGGCGTGCTTCCACTTCGATCAGTTCGGGCAGAGCTTCCAAGGCCTTGGTCTCCCTCACCACCTGAAGCAGCAGGGTGGAGAACAGTGTCGGATCCGGGCCCCAGGGGCGACTTTCAGCTTCCCCGACGACGGAGGGATCGTTGGGTTGTACTTTCTCGTGGCGAGTGAAATCGACCCCTTGGAGGCGTTTTCGCACCACCGGGACGAGGACGGCCCGCTTTTCCTTCATTAAAGCCAAATTTTTTTGGGAAAAGGAGGCTTCCCCTTCGGTTTGAATGCGGAAGGCGGGAAGGGGGATTGGGGAAGGCACCGGAAAGGCATCACAGAGCTGGCCATAGGAGCCGGGCCAGCGCAGGAGGTCGTTGAGCAGGGCTTCGCCCTCCGTCGGCGAGACGGATCCAGCGCGGGCGGCGAACGGAAGCAGTGAGACCAGAAACAGTGTCGGTAGAAGCAGCAGTCGGGAATTCATGTGACAGGAGGATCGATGTGGGTTCGTCGGAAATCAGGCCTGATATATTCACCTCATTTTTCAGGAAATCAGGTTGTCATTGTACCACCGGAATCCTATGATCCGAACCATATGACGGAATGGTATTACGCACGCGCTGGACAACAATCTGGACCGGTCGACTTTGACCAATTGAAAAATCTTGCGGGTCAAGGTCAGCTTGATCCAGTCAATGACTTGGTGTGGAATGCCTCGATGGCCAACTGGCAGGCCCCTGGGACGGTGGCTGGCCTCTTCAACCAAGGTCCCCCCGCCATGGATGAAGGTGCTTTCCCAGTCGCGCCGGTGCCCTCCCAGACCGGGTCCAACCCATACGCCACGCCGGACAGCACTTGGACCCAGCCGTATCCTTTGGATGCCGGACAAGGACCGGGGGAGATCGTTCCTGGCAGTGATCCACTAGATGTCATGGCCGTGATCCGCCGTGGGTTTGAACTCACCAAGCGCCATTTTGGCACTATTTTTCTAGTGGGATTTATCTATATCGTCATTTCTTTCGGGGTGGGCTTCCTGACGGGTTTCCTCGACAGCATGTTGGGCCTGCAAACGAACGATGGTTCGGGTCCCATCAACGGCGTCGTATCCCAGTTGGTATCGATTTTTCTTGGTCTGGGACTGACCCGGGTCGGACTCAATCTGGTTTCAGGTCAACCTGTTGAAGTTGCCCAGTTGTTCGGGGAAGGAAGCAAGTTTCTGCGGGCCTTGGGCGGATCGATCCTCTTCGGACTGGCGATTGTATTGGGTTTGATTCTTCTCATCGTTCCCGGCATTTATTTGGCTCTCCGGTATGGGCAGTTTCTCAATGCGATCGTCGACAAAGACATGGGGGTCATGGAATCGTTCCAATACAGCGCCAGCATCACCACCAACAACCTGGGGAACCTTTTTGGATTGGCGGTGCTGGGAATCCTGATCGTCATCGCAGGGATTCTCGCCTTGTTGGTGGGGGTGGTCTTTGCCTACCCGGTAGTCTGGCTCAGTGGTGTGGTGGCCTACCGGTGGATGCGCTTCGGGCGTGCCGTGGTGCAGGATCAGACTTGGGCTCCATCCCACCAGTTGACCTGAGCCCACCACGCCTGCAGAGGGGGGAACTTTGCCGCATCCGCGGCGCGTTGGGATGCGGAGAACTCCTCGCCGTATGGTTCTTCATCACTTCACCCAAGAGCAATTCCTTCCCGTTAGCCGGGAGGAGGCGTGGTCCTTTTTTTCGAGCCCCCGCAATCTCAATGCTATCACCCCTCCCGATTTAGGATTCCGCATTGTCCATCAGCCAGGAGAGGCGATGTATGATGGGCAGATCATCGAATACCGGGTCAAAATCGCCCCTCTTGTGTGGATTCCCTGGGTCACTGAGATCAAGGCCGTCGTTGAAGGCCGTTCCTTCATTGACGAGCAACGCTCAGGTCCCTATCGGTTCTGGCATCACCGCCACACCTTTGAGGATGCCCCGGGAGGCGGGGTGCTGATGCGTGATCTGATCCATTACGCCGTCGGGATGGGGCCTATCGGTGAGATTGCCCATGCCTTGTTTGTTCGCCGCAA
This sequence comes from Verrucomicrobiales bacterium, assembly GCA_020852405.1. Classification (GTDB taxonomy): domain Bacteria; phylum Verrucomicrobiota; class Verrucomicrobiia; order Verrucomicrobiales; family DEV007; genus JACKQE01. The sequence continues at coordinate 5,857 of JADZAX010000076.1, read as the reverse complement.
GCTGGACGATATTTTCGCTTTTCGGCGCCGCATTCTCGCGGAGCGCTTCGGGGGGCAGTGAGATTACCGGTTCTCAGGCGGTGCTTCCCGCGATGGGAATGGCTTGGCAGTGTTGGCTCCGACCGAACGGGATCCGATCCCATGGTAGCCTGGTGAGAGAATCTCCCAGGTCACCACGCCCACCGTAAAAGGCAGTTGGATTCCGGCGACAGGCCACCAGCCGGTGTCTCCCTGCAGCAGATGGAGGCCGGCATTGACGAGAAAGCTCAGGGCCCAGAGGATTTCCAGCCAGCGCCGGACGAGGAAGACATTGCAGAACAGAAAGAAGTGGCCCAGGACGAGGGGGAGAGCCCACCAGAGGACAAATTCCCTCCGCCAGAGCCAGACCGTGAGCACGGTGGCTGCAGTGAGGACCAAGGCATCGGTCAGGGAAAAACGGAATCCTCCCGCACGTCTGACTGTGGAGGGAGGCAGCGGGGCGGGGGATGGTGACTTGGCATTCATGCTCGGGACTGGGACTTGCGGTCTTGCGGTGGTCACCAGAATGAGGGTATACTGGGCCTCATGTCCACTCAGGAATGGCTCATTGTCTACGGCATTTCCCTCGTCTCGGGCATCGTGGTGTTGGTTCTGCTGTTTGTGCTGTTCGCCAAGGCCAACACGGATCTCACTCCGACGGTGGCGGTCAGCTTCGGCCTCGTGCTGTTCCTCGCTGAAATTGGCCTCAATGCGCTCTACGTCCGCTACGGCCATATCGGTTTGCCGGGCTTCGCCGGTCTGGCGCTGGTCCTCCTCGCGACGGGTGCGCTGGGACTGGCCCTTCTGGTTTGGAGGCTCTCGGCTTCTCCGCTTCAGGCCATTTTCATCATGGGGTGTTTTCTGGCCGTAAAAGCAGTCTGTGCGGTCCAGCTGTCCGCCCACATCTCACCCAAGCTCGGGATCTACGGTCCCAAGCTAGTCTCGGCTTGGAGCCAGCCACCGGCCTGGCGGGAACGGTCGGTGGATCAGATCCTGCTCAGCCTGCCGGCAAACCCTGTCGTTCGCACCGTCCTGGAACCTCCTTTTTTCAAGGGCATGGAAGTGGGGGTCTACCCCCAGCGAGTGGACTTTGGTGAATACGTGATCGACTTGTACGTCATGAGGGCGGACAAGCCGTTTGATCTGGATTCCGGGGCCAAAGGCTTACTGGGGGAATGGCGCCGGATTCCCGGGGTCGATGAGTTCGTCGAACAGGTGGACCCCACCCAGGTTCTGGGCCAAAATGGGCGCGCCCTTGAAGGTTCCTTCCGGCAGGGCTCTTTCCGGCAGGACTACCGGGCGGTGTTGTTCGCCATTGGCAGTCGGGCCTGGGCGGTCCGGATTTCCGGAAGTCCCGGCCCGGTGGCCCGCATCTCGGATCGGGTGCTGCCGTCAATCACGGTCGAAGATCTCGAGCAAATGCTGGCGCAGGCCGCCGAGGAAACGGCGGAGGCCAAGCTGCGCAACGCCCGGATTTCAGCCGAAGCGGCCGCCCGGCAGGGGCCGGGGATGGTTCCAGCGTCGGGAGGGATCCCCGGCAAAGTCAGTGGCATGGGTGCCCCGGTGGACAGCCCTTTGGCCCCCCGCACCAAATCCGGCAAAGCGCGTCCTGTGACCCTTCAAACATCCCAGTTGGAACCGGCCCCCGGCATGGCCCCCTCCAACCAACAGTCCGGTGCGGAGAAGGCTCGGGCGCTGGCGGCCTACCCGGTTGCCAGGGTAATTCGTTCTCTGGATGGCAAGTCGGTTCAGGCCAGTATTTTGGGAAGATCCGCCACCAGCGTGCGATTCCTCGGGGCCGAAGGCAAGGAATACCGTTTCCCCATCATCAATTTGTCCCCGGCGGACCGTGAATTTGTCCGGTCCCTTCCGGTTTCAGAATGACCGGGCTTGTTCCAAGACACCGAATTTTGCGAAGAGAACTTGAATAAACCCTCCACCTTTGGTATCTCAAAGACATGTCAGACGAGCCACCTCCTCCCTTGGAAGACAGCGATGCCACTCCGGTGCCTCCGCCAATGAGCCCTCCTTCTGCACTCGGTGGGGACGCAGTGGGCCTCGGACAGGGGAAGCTCTCGGAGGCCGATGAGCGCAACATGGCCATGCTGGCGCATCTGCTCGGAGGCTTGGCGAGCTTTTTGGGACCTCTCGTGATCTGGCTCATGAAGCGCGAGGAGAGTCCCTTTGTGAATGATCAGGGGCGCGAGGCTCTCAATTTCCAGATCACCGTGGCCATTGGGATGGCGGTTCTGGGGATTGTCTCCCTGATTCCCTTTGTCGGCTGCATTGCCGTGATCGCGTTTTTTGCTCTCGCCGTCACGAACCTGGTGTTCGCCATCATGGCTGGCTTGGATGCCTCCAAAGGAGTGGCCTATCGCTACCCCTATGCACTTCGACTGGTGAGTTGAGCCGGGCTGCCGTTGCGACCGATCGGTTGACCTTACCGGAATGAAGATCCCCAGAGCGGGCTTGCTGGCCCTCAATCCGGAACAGCGTCAGGCGGCTGAGCAGATCCACGGGCCCGTCCTCATCCTCGCCGGTGCCGGCACCGGGAAAACGCGCGTCATCACGACCCGCATTGCCTGGATGTTGGCCAACGACATCCAGGCCCGCCACATTCTCGCGGTGACCTTCACCAACAAGGCGGCTTCGGAAATGCGGGAACGGGTTGCCACCATGGTCGATCAGGAAGAGGCCAAGCTGCTGACCATCTCCACCTTTCACTCTCTTTGCGTCCGCATTCTCCGCGAATCCATCGAAAAGCTCGGCTACAAAAAAACGTTCAGCATTTACACCCAGTCGGACCAGTTGGGGTTGATCAAGAAAATCATCGTTCGCAAGGCCGGGAAGGAAGAAAATCTCGATCCCAAGATGGCCCAAATGCTCATCAGCCGGGCCAAGAACCGCGGTATTCCCGTCTCGGAGAGCGAGGATGCCCTCATTTCGGAGGTGTTCCGGGCCTACCAGGCTGAGCTGAAAGTGCTCAATGCGGTGGACTTTGACGATCTCCTCATCCTCGCCGTGCGGGTCCTAGAACAGTCAGACGAAGCCCGGGCCTTCTGGCGCCGCCGCTATCGTTACATCATGGTCGATGAGTTCCAGGACACGAACCGTCTTCAAATGGACTTGCTCCGTCTGCTCGTGGGTGATGACCAACACATCTGCGTGGTCGGGGACGATGACCAGAGCATCTATGGCTGGCGCGGTGCCGAGGTGGCGAACATTCTCGAGTTCGAGCGGTTTTTCTCCAACCCCAAGGTCGTCAAGCTGGAGGAAAACTACCGCTCCACCAATGCGGTGCTCAGTCTGGCCAACAGTCTGATCCGCCACAACCGGAACCGCCGTGAGAAAACGCTCCGCAGCAGCAAAGGGGATGGAGAAATGCCGCGCATCCTCGCCATGCCCGATGCGGAGACCGAGGCTGACGCGATTGCCGACGAGATTCTCACCGCCACCCGGATCAAGAACCGGCCTTACGAGGAGTTCGCCGTGCTTTTCCGGATGAACACCCAGTCCCGCCTGCTTGAGGAGGCGATGCGACGACGGGAAATTCCCTACCGCATCATTGGTGGACAAAGCTTTTTTGAGCGTCGCGAGGTCAAGGACCTTCTCGCCTACCTTTCCATGTTTCTCAACCAGGATGACGACGTCAGTCTGCTTCGGGTCATCAACAGCCCTCCCCGGGGTATCGGGGACGCCACGGTGACTGCGGCGACGGAGTTCAGCATTGAAAAAAACATCAGCGTCTATGAGGCGCTCGAGGATCTGGAGTTCCTCTCCCTGCTCAGTTCCAAGTCCCAAGGGGCGGTGGCCCGCTTCACGCGATTTGTTTCCGGCTACCGCGACTCCGCGCTGACCGACTCAGTGAATTACGGGGCCATGACCGAAGCCCTGCTCAAGGAGCTGAACTATACCGATCATCTCCGCAAAACCTGCAAAGACCCGGAAGAGGCCTCCCAGCGCGAAAAGAACGTCCGGGAGCTCATCGAGTCCATGTACCACCACCAGGGGAGACGCCCCGAAAAGGGATTGCGGGGGTTTCTCGACAGCGTCGCTCTGATGCAGGATCGGGAGAAAGAAGACGAAAACCCGGCGCCCGGCGTTTCTTTGATCACGATGCACGCCGCGAAGGGTCTGGAATTCCACACGGTCTACATCGTGGGGGTGGAGGAGGGCGTGCTGCCACACACCCGCAGTGTCGAGGAAGGCACGCGGGATGAGGAACGCCGTCTCCTCTATGTGGGGATCACGCGGGCGATGCGCCAGCTCACCATCACCTGGTGCCGGGCTCGCCGCCGCTACGGTGAACCCTTGCCCTGTTATCCGAGCTCGTTTCTCAAGGAAATGGCTCCGGAATGGATGCTGCAGGAAGATTTTGAAGTTCTTGCGAAAAAGCCCGCGACTGAGGAAGTGGCCAAAGATTACTTTGCGCGGATGCGGGAGATGCTGGGATCGAAGTGACCCGAGGGAGAGGATTGACTCATGGCTCCGTTTGTGGAAAAGTCTGGTAACCAAACCCTCACGAAACCATGAAACTTCTCTTTGCCGGATTGATGACCGCCCTCATCCTGACTTCCGCCGCGCTGGCGGGCGGCCCAGACAAAATCACCGATCTCCAGACCGCTCTGGACACCGCCAAAAAGGACGGCAAGATGCTTTTCGTGCTCTATGGCCGCGAAGCGTGCTCGAATTGCCAGGCTCTCAGAACCTACATCGACAAGAAGGATCTGCGCCTCTCCTCCACGAAGTTTGTCATCGCGGAGGTCAATTGCGACGATCCGGCTACCAGTTCGCTCTTCCGTTCCACCTTCCAAGTCGAAGGCAGCACCCTGCCCTTCGTGGCGGTGGCCTCCGCCGAAGGCAAGCAGCTCGCCGCCCGGTCCGGTTATGGGACGGTGAAAGACTTCGAGAGTCTTCTCAAGGACGCTGCCAAGGCGGCACGGAACTGAGTCCATCTTTCCGCTCCTCCTGACGGCACAGCATTTCAGGAGCCATGAGAAACCCTCTGCCTCCCGCCAGCGTGTTGATCGTCGGCGGTGGCATCGGTGGCATCGTGCTGGGGGACCGGCTTGCGGCACTGGGGATCGCCGTGACGATCTGTGAGCGCCATCAGGGCCGCACAGGTCCCTCCTGGCCAGAAATCCTCTGGCCGGCCACCAAGGCGCGTCTCGCGCTTTGCCGGGGCGGCAATGACGTCATTGGACGCTCGCTGCTGACCCTTGGAGGGATGCAAGCCCACGTCGGCGGGCGCTGGAGAGAGCTACTTTCTCGAGAGGGGTTGCAGGTCTCACCGTATGGTCCGATCTCTGCCGATCCCCATGGTTTGCGGGAGGGCCTGTTGGCGTCGAGCCCATGCAAGATTCAGCGAGGTCTCACCTGGGAGCGACCGATCCTCGACGGGGATGGTTCCATCCGGGGAGGAGTTTTCCGGCAGGCAGGCTCCGGGGCGGAGGTAGAAATCCGGGCCGATCTGGTGGTGGGGGACGATGGTTCCGGTTCCCGCGTGCGTGAGGCCGCCGGCATTCGCTTTGACGCCCGGTCGTTTCCCCTTGATTTCCTCTGTTTCCCAGTCCTTTGGCCGGCCCGTTTCCCGCCCGATGAGGCCCGCCTCTGGGCGGCTCCGGGTCTTCCCGGTATTGCCGGGGCCATGGTCATGCCGCAGTCTCCCGGTGGCAGGGGGGCGGGAATGATTCTGGTGGATCCAGCCATCCGTGCAGCGGTGGGAGAGGAGACATTGTGGCAGGCTTGTTTGGAGCGCCTCCCTGATTTTGGCGATTTCGTGGCCCGAGCGGAGGAAGTCCCCACGGCGGTGGTTCGTGATTGGGGGCATGCCAAAACT
>JADZAX010000075.1 GCA_020852405.1 Verrucomicrobiales bacterium | reverse complement strand
GGCCTACCAGACGGAGCTCGCGAAAAAGCAAAAGCTTGTCGATGATTTCCTGGCACCGCAGTTCGAAACCATCGCCAAGGAAAATCCCCAATTGGCCCAAAACCGGGCCGCCATGATGGCCAAACTACCGCAGGTGCAGAGGAAAAAGCTCTCCGAACTGCAACGGGACGTCGACAAATACGTGGCGGATTCCGCCATGGAAGCAGACCGCGCTTTGATCGTGAAAGACCGCCCGGCCATGCTCAACCAACAGGTCTTCATCCGGGGCAATGCCTCTCGCCGGGGTGAGGTCGCGCCCCGGGGATTCCTCGCCATCGCAAGTGCCGGACGACCGACCGCCTTCACCCAAGGAAGCGGAAGACTGGAGTTGGGCAAGGCGATCGTGGCCCGGGACAACCCCTTGACCGCCAGGGTGATGGTGAACCGGGTCTGGATGCACCATTTCGGAGAAGGTCTCGTGAGGTCAGTGAGTGACTTCGGTGTCCAGGGGGAGCATCCCACCCATCCGGAACTCCTCGACTGGCTGGCCTCCTGGTTCATGGATCATGGGTGGTCGCTCAAACAACTTCACAAACTGATCGTGACGTCCGACGCCTACCAGCGATCCTCCTCCCACCCCCATCCCGAAAGCTGCCAGCCCATCGATCCCGAGAACCGTCTGCTCTGGGAAATGCCGCGCCGCCGGATTGATTTCGAGACGCTCCGGGATTCGATGCTCACTGCCACCGGTCTGCTCGACCCCCGGATCGGAGGCCGCGGGGAGGTTCTTTTCAAGCCCCCCTTTTCCCGGCGCCGGACCCTCTATGCCTTCATCGATCGGCAAAACCTGGATCCGGTGTTCCGGCATTTTGATTTCGCCAATCCGCAGGAGCACACCGGAAAACGGCAGCGGACCACCATTCCCATGCAGGCGCTCTTTGCACTCAACAGCGACTTTTTCAAAACCCAGGCCAGCGCACTCCTGAAACGTCCCGACGTGGTGGCATCGTCGAACCCGGAGGACAAAATCCGATCCATGAACCGGGCTGTTTTCGCGCGTGATCCGGACTCTGACGAAACACGTCTGGGGCTGGCATTCATCGAATCCTACGTCAAAACTGCCGCCGGCAGGACGAACCAACAGACCCTTTCAACGTGGCAATATGGCTACGGCGGCTGGAATTCGGTGGAAAAGAAGACTGTCTTCCAGGCCATGCCCCATTGGTCCGGAGACCGCTGGCAGATCGGAGACCGCTTTCCAGTGACGAACGATCCCCGCAGTTATCTCAATTGGACACGCACCGGCGGCAGCCACCCGGGTAACGGCGAACTGAATGCCGCCGTGGTTCGCTGGACCGCCCCCGGGAACATGCGCATCCGGATCACCGGCAAATTGACACGTCCGGCGGTGAACTTGGGAGACGGGATCCGCTGGAGGCTTCTCCTTGGAAACCAGGTGCTTCGCGAAGAAACGCTGACGGCCAAGCAGAAGGAACTCCCCGTTTTGACCCAGGAAATCACCGTCACCAAGGGGCAGAATGTGGATTTCGCGATCGATGCCTGGGGTGACACGAACAATGACAGTTTCGGGTGGGCTCCCAGCATCCAACAATTGGATGGTGCCAAAACCCTCTGGGATTTCACCACGGAGTTTTCCGGTCCTCAAAGCGTCATGGATGCCTGGCAGGCCTATGCCCAGGCTCTGCTGTGCACCAATGAAGCCGTTTTCGTGGATTGACGGAGGCGTCACTTCCCCGGAACTTGGCTCATGCCCCATTATTTATTCCGGAAGGCCGCCTTGTTGTGGCTGGCATTGGCCGCCCTCTCGGGGTGCACCCAGGAAACCCAAAACCGGTTTGGCCGAGCCGTGCAGAACTGGACCGGCACCAATGGCGTGTTGGAAATCTATGATGGCGGCCATCTCGTGCGCCGTTTCATCAAAATAGACAAACTGACCACCGCCACCGCCACGGAAGGCACCGCCGCCCGCCCTTTCCGCTTTGGATACGGCGTGCTGGATGCCAATTTGAATGGCATCAAGGATGGGGCGGAGAAACAGGTGTATTTCGAGTTCAGCGACTACGCGACTAACTACATTTTCTTCGAAAATCCCGGAGAAATCCCCCCGGCCCCCTCTCTCCAGTGAGCCCCCGTCCCGATAGGAGAAGGGTGACCAGGCGGAGGGTCATTCTTCTTCGCCGATGCCGTCGTCGGCATCCGATGGATCTTCAAAATCCTCGGTGACAGCGGAATCATCCTCAATGACTTCCCCGCCATCGGGCAAGCCTTGGAGGATTTCATCGCTGTCCTCCTCGCCATCACTGACGACCTTGGCGACGTCCTGGATCGTTTCGCCGGTCCGCAGATTCATGAGCTTGACTCCCATGGTGTTCCGTCCGGCGGTCCGGATCTCGGCGACACGGATGCGGACACTCTGGCCGGCGTTGGTCATGAGCATGATTTCATCATCTTCCCGGACCACGAGAGCGCCCACGACCTTGCCTGTCTTGTCGGTCGTCTTCATGGTGATGATGCCCTTGCCCCCGCGCGATTGGACCCGGTAATCTTCGAACGGAGTCTGTTTGCCGATTCCGTTTTCGCTGACCACGAGCAACTGGGCGTCCGGCACCACCACCGCCAGCGCGACCACGTAGTCGCCCTTGCCGGGCCGGATACCCATGACTCCGCGGGAATTCCGTCCCATGTCCCGGACCTGCCCTTCATTACAACGCAGACTGAGTCCACGGTTGGTGACGAAAACAATCTCGTCTTCACCGGACGTCAGTTTCACGTCAATGAGGTCATTGCCCTCCTCGATCTTGATCGCGATGATGCCGTCACGCCGGATGTTCCGGAATGCGGCCAGATTGGTCTTCTTCACCGTGCCGTCACGGGTCGCGAAGACAATGTGGAAGTGGGGCACGAATGTTTTGTCCTTGTCACCTCCCGGATCGCCGTCGATGCGCAACGTGGCCGCGATCTTTTCGGTTGGTTGGAGATTGAGCAGATTTTTGATCGATCTGCCCATGGCCGTACGACTGCCTTCGGGAATCTGGTAGACTCGTTCAACGAAGACTCGCCCCGTGTTCGTGAAAAACATGAGATAGTCGTGGGCCGTGGCCGCAAAGAGATGCTCCACGAAATCGCCCTCGAGGTCTTCCCCCATGGCATCCCGGGTTTCCATGCCCTTGAGTCCCTTGCCACCGCGGTTCTGCGTGCGGTATTCGCTGGTGGGAGTCCGCTTGATGTAGCCCCGATGGGTGATGGTGATGATATTGGCGTCGTTCGCGATGAGATCGATGATGTTGATCTCGCTGTCATCGTTCTGAAAATCGGTCCGCCGAGGTGTGGCATACTTCGCCTTCACCTCGAGGAGCTCGTCCTTGATGATCTGCAGCACCCGGGCTTCCCGGGCGATGATATCGAGGAGGTCCTTGATGTTTTCCAGGATCGAGTCGTATTCCGACTTGATCTTGTCGCGCTCCAGTCCGGTCAACTGGTAGAGGCGGAGTTCGAGAATGTGGTCGACCTGTTTGTCCGTGAAGACATAACGACCCGGCTCAATCCGCATGCTCGCCTGGTCCCGCACCATGATGCCAAGGGCTTCGACCGCTTCAGGAGAAAAGGTGAACGCCTTGATCTTGCGCTTGGCCTCCTCCCGGTTCGCCGAGTCCCGGATCATCCGGATGAAGTCGTCCAGATTGCCCAGCGCCAGGAGATACGCTTCGAGTTTCTCCGCCTGTTCTTCGGCCTTCTTGAGGAGATATCGGGTCCGGCGCAGAATGACTTCGCGACGGTGTTCGATGTAGCAGAGGATGGCATCCTTCACCGACAGAAGCCGGGGACGGCGATGATCAATCGCCAGCATGTTGACCGAGAAGGTCGATTCCAGCGCGGTGTGCTTGTAGAGGTTGTTCAGCACCACCTGGGCGCGGGAATCCTTTTTCAGATCGACGACCACCCGGGTGTTTTCGTCGGACTCGTCCCGGACGGCGGAAATTTCCGGAATGACCTTGGTGTTGGCCAACTCCGCGATCCGGGTGACCAGAGTGGCCCGGTTGACCGCATAGGGGATCTCGGTGATCACGATCTGCTCCCGGCGCCCCTCCTCGACGATCTCGGCGCGGCCGCGGACGCGCACGCTGCCCCGACCGGTCGCGGTGTAGTCCCGGACCCCGCGTTGCCCCAGAATGGTGCATCCCGTGGGAAAGTCCGGCCCCTTGATGAGGAGACGGAGTTCGTCATGGGTGATGGAAGGATTGTCGATGGTCGCGCAAATGCCATCAATGACCTCGCCCAGATTGTGCGGAGGAATGTTCGTGGCCATCCCGACGGCGATCCCGGTGCCGCCGTTGACGAGCAAATTCGGCACCGCCGCCGGCAGGACCGTCGGCTCTTCGTGCGTTTCGTCGTAGTTCGTGACGAAGTCGACCGTTTCCTTTTCGAGGTCGGTCATCATGATCTGACCGACATGCGTCAGGCGGGCCTCGGTGTATCGCATCGCGGCAGGCGGATCGCCTTCCATCGAGCCGAAGTTCCCCTGGCCGTCCACCAAGGGATCCCGCATGCTCCAAGGCTGCGCCATGTTGACCAGGGTGGGATAAATCGCCTGGTCACCATGCGGATGGTATTTACCCATCGTTTCCCCGACAATACGGGCGCACTTGAGATGTTTCTTGTTCGGCGCAAGCCCCAGGTCATGGTGCATCGCAAAGAGGAGACGCCGTTGCGAAGGCTTCAACCCATCACGCGCATCGGGCAGGGCGCGAGAAATGATGACCGACATGGAGTAGTCCAAGAAGGACTGCGACATCTCGTCGGCCACATTGATGGGCGAAATATGACCGCCGGGGGAAGAAGGCGGAGGAGTGGGAAGGGTTTCGTCAGACACGTCGTTTGGCAGGGAAAATCAGGATAGAATCCGGCTTGGCGGGAAAATCAGAATCACACGTCGAGATTGCGGACATTCAGCGCGTGGTCCTCGATGTATTGACGCCGCGGCTCCACGATGTCGCCCATCAGAATGGTGAACATCCGGTCCGCTTCGATGGCGTTTTCCTCGTCGAACTTGACCCGCAACAGGCGGCGGCCGCTAGGATCCATGGTGGTGGTGAAAAGCTCCTTGGCGTTCATTTCCCCCAGACCTTTGAACCGCTGGATTTCCATGCCACGCTTGCCGATTTCCATCACGGTTTGCAGGATCTCCGGGACGGAGAATACCGGGTGGACTTTGGCATTCTCGCTCTCGCCTTCGAGGATTTCGAAAAGGGGATGATCCTGGGCAGAGAAATGCTTGATGTTGAGGCCTTTTTCCTCCATTTGCTTGAGCAACCGGGTGATCGCGGTGGCTTCATGAATGGCGATCAACCTGGCTCTCCTGGAAATGACTGGCTTGGGAGCCTCCTCCGGGGAAACGCCGTTTTCCGAACTTTCCGGGTCGACCACTTCGCGGCCGAACAAATGCAGGTCTGGATTTTCCATCGCATAGTCGCGCAAGGCGGCATCATTGAGGAAATAACGGACACTGATCTCATTGCCCTCGCGGACCTGAACCATGAACGCGGGCAGCTTCTCGGTGGCAGCATCTCCGGCCGCCAAATAGTCCTCAAAATCACCTGAATTCCGGGAAATGATCTCACTAAAACGGGACAGACGGGACAGGAGCTGCAGGATCTCCACCAGGGCTTCGCCGGTGATGTGATGATCGCTGCCGACGCTGCGGAGGCGGACGTCGCCGGCTCCGAGCTCAATGAGGATGCGGCTCAAGGCGACATCATCCTGCACATACTGCTCTTTTTTCTTCCGGGTCACCTTGTAGAGAGGCGGCTGGGCGATGTAGACATACCCTGCCCGGACCAACTCAGCCATTTGACGGCAGAAAAATGTCAACAGGAGGGTCCGGATGTGCGAGCCATCGACATCCGCATCGGTCATGATGATGATCTTGTGGTAGCGGGCTTTTTCCAACCGGAAGGAGCCTTCCTGCTCGCCGCCACCGATTCCCGCCCCGATGGCGGTGATCATGGTCTGGATTTCCTTGTTTTGTAGGACCTTATCCAACCGGGCCTTTTCCACATTGATGATTTTGCCCTTGATGGGCAGGATCGCCTGGGTGCGGCGGTCTCGCCCCTGTTTGGCGGAGCCACCGGCGGAGTCCCCTTCGACAATGTAGAGTTCGCAGACCGATGGGTCGCGCTCGGAACAGTCGGCCAGCTTCCCCGGAAGGCCCCCTCCGCTCATCGCGGATTTCCGGACCGTCTCGCGGGCTTTGCGGGCCGCTTCCCGAGCCCGGGAGGCCATGACCACCTTCTCAATGATGCCTTTGGCGATGCGCGGATTCTCGTCAAAATAGGCCATCAGGCCTTCATAGACAACGCTTCCAACCACCTGCTCGACCTCCCCATTGACCAGTTTGGCCTTGGTCTGGGAATTGAATCTGGGGTGCGGATGCTTGATGGAGACAACGGCGATGAGGCCTTCGCGGCAGTCATCACCCGTCAGTGCGGCATCCTTGTCTTTGAGGAGCTTGTTGACCTTGGCGTACTGGTTGACCGCTCTGGTCAGCGCCGCCCGGAACCCTGTCAAATGGGTGCCGCCATCGGCGTTGGGAATGGAGTTCGCGTAGCACAGAATGTTGTCGTGATAATCCCCCGTGTAGAGCATCACAATGTCGACCATGACTTCATCGATCCGGCCCTCGTCCAACTCGATCTCACGTTTGCCGCGGATCACAAACGGCTTGTCATGAATGTGCTCCTTGTTGGCCCCGAGTTGGCGGACAAACTCGACGATCCCCTGCTGGTAAAAAAACGTGGTGGCCCGCTCGCTTTCGCCCCGCTCGTCCTTGAGATGGATGATGATACCGGGATTGAGGAAGGCCAATTCCCTGAGCCGGGTCGTAAGATAGTCGAAATTGAACTCCGTCGTGATCTGGAAAATGGTCGCGTCCGGGAAGAAGGTGATGCGGGTTCCGGTTTGGGTGACATCATCCAGATCCCCCACCACCTGAAGCGGTTGGGTGGTTTTGCCTCGTTCAAATCCGATCGAGTAGATTTTCCCGTCCCGGAAAACTTCAGCCTTGAACCAATCGGACAAGGCGTTGACGCACTTCGCCCCCACCCCGTGCAGACCGCCGCTGTATTTGTAGGCCCCTTGGCCGAATTTACCGCCGGCGTGGAGATTCGTGAGCACCAGCTCGACCACCGGCACACCATGCTTGGGATGGATTTCCACCGGAATCCCCCGTCCGTCATCCTCGATCGAGACCGAGCCGTCCATGTGGATCACGATGGAGACAGTCTTGCAGTAGCCGGCAAGGTGCTCGTCGATGGAGTTGTCCAGCACTTCAAAAACACAGTGATGTAGGCCCCGCTCGTCCGGATCTCCGATGTACATGCCCGGGCGTTTCCTCACCGCCTCGAGACCTTCCAGTTTGTCGATCTGCTGCCAGCCGTAGTTCTGCGACTTCTCTACGCCAGTTTGAAATTCCTCTTCCGGTTCGGAAGCTTGGGGGGTGTCAGCGTCGCTGTCTGCCATGATGTTGATTTAGCGGGGTTCGGTCGGGAAAATGAGAGCAGACCGTCATCTACGATCACGGCCTGCCAGAGTTGGGGATTTCCGGAACTTTCTCATTAAAGCGAGATCTGGCTCTATTTCAAGGCTTCTTGGCCGTTTCCAGTCAATCTGTCGCCAAATTCGCTTAATGTTACTTAAACAATTTGTGGCCTGATGCAAGATTTCTTTGCAAAGCCCCCCTTCAACGCCGACCCGGTTCATCACAAAATGAAAGCAACGCCTTCGTATACCTTTGATTTCGCCGTCCTGGGAGGCGGGAGTGCAGGTTATGCCGCCGCGCGGACGGCCCATAGCCTTGGTCTAACGACCGCCGTGATCGATGGCGCGGACGAACTCGGAGGACTCTGCATTTTGAAGGGGTGCATGCCCAGCAAATCGCTCATCGAGTCCGCCAATCGGACCCGGGCGATCCGCCACGCCGGCCAGTTCGGCATTCACGTGGGGGATATCACGATTGATGCCCCGATGATCGTGGAGAGGAAACGGCGATTGATCGGCGATTTTGCGTCCTACCGGCAGGGACAACTCGACGATGGCCGCTTCGATCTGATCCGCGGCCGGGCCACCTTGATCGATCCCCACACGTTCGAGATCACCCCGCGCCACGGTGCCGCTTACGAGGTCTCATTCGCCACGGCCTGCCTGGCGACCGGTTCCGTCCACTCGAAGATCGACCTGCCGGGGCTGGAGTCAGTCGACTATTGGACGAGCGATGACATTCTGGAAGCCACCGAGATTCCCGAATCCGCAGTGGTCCTCGGCGGCGGAGCGATTGCTCTGGAAATGGCGTGCTACCTGGAAGGTCTGGGTTCCAAGGTGACCCTGATCCAGCGAAGTGAACACTTGCTGACCGGTTCGGATGTGGACGTGGCGGAAGCCGCCGCAGCCGCTCTGCGCGACCGGGGCATGGCGGTGCATACCGGCACCAAGCTCCGGAGCGTGGAACGCAAGGAGAATGGCATGGTGGTCCACTACGAGCATCACGGAGAACCCCGGACGGCCCATGGCGAAAGACTCCTTCTCGCGCTGGGTCGCCAGCCCGCCTCAGCCGGATTGGGGGCGGAGGAAATCGGTCTGGTCCTTGACCGGGGCCGGGTGCGCTGTGATTCGAGCATGGCTACTCATCTCCCCCATATTTTTGCCGCCGGCGACCTGACCGGCCCTCATGATGTCGTGCACACCGCCATTGCCCAAGGGGAAGCGGCGGCGCAGAATGCCGCTTTCCGGCTTGGCAGGGTCGACGCCCCGGTCACCGTCGACTACCGCCTCAAACTCCTCGGGATCTTCTCGGACCCCGAAATCGCCATGGTGGGCCTGACCGAAGCCGAAGCGGCCGAGGAGGGCCGAGAGATCATCACGGCCTCCTATCCTTTCAATGACCACGGCAAATCGATGATCATGGGTGAAGACCACGGGTTCGTCAAAATGATCGCGGATGCCAACACCAAGGAACTGGTGGGAGCGGCAGTGGTCGGCCCCCATGCGGTCGACTTGATCCATGAGGTGGTTGTGGCGCTCCACTTCCGCTGCACTGCCGGGGAATTCCTGAAAATTCCGCATTACCATCCCACGTTGAGCGAGATCTGGACCTACCCTGCCGAAGAACTAGCCGAGGCCTGAACCAGACCTGCGAGAGCACGGCTCGCTCCTTTTTCACGGTTCTTGTGAAAATTTTGTTCCCGCGACGGTATACCTTTGACTGGAATGTCCAATTATGGTAATTTTCAACGTCGTGTTAAAAAAGATCATCAATCAGGAATCCAGCGAGCCGATCAAACAGGGGGAACCCGCAGGAGCGCCCACGCCTCCTCCGGCGCCCGCCCCCTCTACCCCTGTTTTCGCGCCGAAACCCTCCCCGCAACCCTCCGCATTCCATTCGAGCACAATGAGCAGCAAAAACATCCTCTCCAGCGACGTCGAGATCAAAGGTACCCTCAAATTCTCCAATGATCTTATCATCGATGGACGGATCGAAGGCGAAGTGAATTCTGAAGGCGACCTGACGGTGGGCGAGAACGCCCACATCAAAGGCGACATCAAAACCCGGGCCGTGACTGTCTTCGGCAAGGTTGAGGGCAACATCACGGTCACCGACCGCTGCGAATTGAAGCAGAACGCCGAACTGGTGGGCGATATCCGGGCCGGCAAACTCGCCATCGAGGAAGGGGCTTCCTTCATGGGTTCTTCCACGGTCGGAGCTCGTGCCGCCGCCGCCGCGAAGGCCGACGCCTCGAAATCCCACACCCCGCCCCATCAGGGCTGAGTGCTGCCTCCATCGCTCTTTATGAGAAAAGCCGGTCCTTGTCATGGCCCGGCTTTTTTCATGCCCTCTTTTCCCGCTTGTTTCCCGGGCCTTTCATAGGCACTTTCCATCATGATTCCCATCTCCGTCTCCTACCCGGGCGATCTCCGCTGCCTCGCCACACATGGACCTTCCGAGGCCAACCTGACGACCGATGCCCCGGTCGACAATCACGGCAAAGGAGAGTCCTTCTCCCCCACGGATCTGGTGGCCACAGCCCTGGCGACGTGCATGGCCACCGTGATCGGAATCAAAGCGAGGCAAAAAGGAATCGCGGTCGAAGGCATGACCGTCAAAATCGAGAAGCACATGAGTGAGGATGCCCCCCGGCGCATTGTCCGCTTGCCGGTCCGCATCTCGTTGCCCCTTTCCGAAAGCCATCCGGACGCGGCCTCCTTGAAGGCGGCCGCCCTGGGATGCCCGGTTTACCACAGCGTCCATCCGGGAATCGACAAACCGGTGACGTTTCTTTGGGAATCGTGAACCTTCTCTCTCTGGCGGGGACAGGCTCGCTAAGGTTCGGTGACGACCAGCGTCCGTGGTCCGGGGCTGAAATTAGAGAGCGGCCAGCGGAAACCCGCTGACCGCTCTCCCACCCTTGCGGGTGTCTCCCCCCCGGGAAATTCTAGAGTGACTCTGACTCTTTTAACTGCTAAAAGGGGGTTCTGTCAACAAAGTCAGATTATTTTTCGCGCCAGACGAGCGAATCCAAGCAAACGCTTGGCATTCTTCATGCGCCATTCAATCGCTGACCAAAGTAACTTCAATGCGCGTTCCCGCGGCAATACCGGCCATCGCAGACGTGAGAAAGGGACGCCGCCGGGATCGCGAGATTCATCCGTGAACCACCGCCAGGAGCTGTTTGGCACGGCTCGCTCCCATGAAATACGCAAATTGTTGATCCGGATGGGTCAATTGATGGAACGGCGGCAATCCCACCATGATCACCCCGATAGCGTCCAGTCCCTTGGCCTTGTTGATCGACGTGTGACGGATGATCTTTTCTATCTTTCCGGCGTCTCCCGCCGGCACCAGATAGTCGACCAGACGGTATCCCGCCAAGGATTCACAGAGTCCCAAAGGACTGGCAGCGAGATCCGAACGGAAATGAAGCACCAGGACATCGCAGGGACGGCAGTAGCCGCGCTGCTCCCAATCGTTCAGCACTCCTTCCACGAGGGCCGGCACGGATTCGTCGGAGTCCCCTCTTTCATAGAGCTCCACCTCGGGCCCCTCGGGAAGATCATCGACTTGCCCCATCTCATGGACCAAGTCATCGGTCCCCGCGGAATCTAGGCCGAGCAGAAACCGCAAAATCGGCCGGGTGTAACGCAGCACCTGGGGCAGCCGCACGTGGGCCGGTTGGCTGAGACGCCGCATCAACGCCCCGGCTTGGAAGCCTTCCCCGCCCCGGAATGGGGGCCGTTGGCCAGGATCATAAAAGAACGCCATCGGTGCCGCGACAGATTCCCGGATCAGGCTCCAATAGATCGTCCACCAACCACACAGGCCGGGATCGTGTTCTCCCAGGGCCGATGCGAAGGCAGTGTCATGATCCTGAGCTTCATCGACCACCAGAGCATCATACTTCGGCAACCGCTCAGCCAACGCCGGATCCCGAATGCACTCCAGCAACAGTCCCGGCAGTTGGACATCATAAAAATCAATCTTGGCCGCCTTGTCTGTCTCAGGACCGGGTGGTTCCCACGGCATGCCACAGGCTTTGAGGATCGACTCTGCCAGATCCTCCCAACGAAACACCGTGATCCGGCCACGTTCCAACGGCTGACGCGCCACCAGGTCTGTCAGCAACCGTCCCAAAGCGAGGTTGTAGCACAGCACCAACACCTCCATTCCGGAATCGGCCCCTTCGGATTGGGCGAAACGCCGGGCGGTTTCGATGGCATGCCAGGTTTTGCCGGACCCACTCCTTCCTTCCACCAGCAACTGACGGTTGCCGCTCACCAGATCGAGAATCCCGTAGCTGGCCGTGAACTGCTGCCGGAAGATGGCTTCGTTCTGGTCGATGAAGGCGTGCAATTCCTCCGGAGAGGAGCCCTTCGCGTATACCTTAAGGAAGGCCCGGCGGTGCCGTTCGAGCTTCTCCGATGGCACTGGTCGCTCGAAGCAGCGCTGAAAAGCCGGAAAAAACCGGCACAGATCCTTCCGATCGATGAAGACCTCCCGAGGCAATCCATGCCAGGTCTTCTGCCCCTCGGGAATGCAATCATTCGGCAGACAGATGGCCTTGGCCACCGGATGCCATGTCGGGTCGTTTTCCTCGAGCGCACGGATCACCGCCGCATGTTCCTGATCAAGCTGGTAGAGCGGATGATCCCGGTTGGTCGTAGGATCCCCCTCCCAGCGACCGGTCGGACCAAACGCCCGGAACCGGTCCCCCTTGACCTCCAGAACCAGAAGCCCGCAGTCGGTGCCGAAGATCAGGAAATCCCCCTCCCGGAGGACGCCCGCATTGTCACGGTAGTAGAACCCCCAGCGGATCGTCCACCCCTTGCCAAGTCCCTTGAGCAATTCGGCGACCCGCCGTTCGTGCGGGTCACTGCATTCAGCAGGACGGTTGAAGATCCAGCGGGCCATGGAATTGTTGATTGGTTCGGGGTCCTTTTCCGCAGTGCTCCCAGTTGTGTCAAACAGCAAAACGATACGGGATCTGGCGGCCGATTGACAGATAAAAGGGAACGCTGGTTGCCTCCCATTAGACTCAAGATTCTGCCGCTTGGGGTTTCGGAAAGCGTATTTCGAACGAGCGGAATTCGGCAGTGCCTTCATGAACGCCGAGTCCCAGGGGAACTTGGGGCGGATCAGTGCGCGTCGAACCTTCGCCTATCGTTGATCGAGGCACTTCGTAGATTGGCTGCCCATCCCAGGTGGCAGTGACAGTTTCAGCACCTACCGAGACGAAAACGTCGTGTTCCTTGCCATCACCCAGTTTCCCAGGCAATGGCACAAAGGAGTGGCCCTGTATTTCTATTTGGTTCCGGACATCTTCAATACAGAACATGATGCCTTTCGCACCGATCGGGAGCCACAATACAACAGTCCGACTCCGTCCAATCAACCTGACCCTGGCATCGCAAACGGCAACCGGAGGAACGCGCAGGATCGATTTTGCAGCGAATGTAGGCT